>JAQUXG010000050.1 GCA_028692515.1 Kiritimatiellales bacterium
ACTGCCCTGCCGCGAGGAGAGTTCGATGCCGAGGGTGATCATAACGGATTCTCCACGATGGAAAGGATGCGATGTTCTTCGTTTTCGCCGCGCTCAATGCGGATATGAATGGTGTTCGGCGGAAGCAGTTCGGCGGCGCGCTCGGCCCATTCGATGACGGTAATGCCGCCGGCTTCGAGGTATTCGTCGAGGCCGAGGTCGAAGGCTTCTTCGGGACCGCCAAGACGGTAAAGGTCGATGTGATGAAACGGAACGGTTCCGCGGTATTCACTGATGATGGTGTAGGTCGGGCTGCAGACCGGTTCGCGGACTCCGGCGGCCTGCGCAAGACCCTGCGTAAAACAGGTTTTGCCCGCGCCGAGATTGCCGTGCAAAGCGATGACCGCCGGAATTTCCAAACCTTGGAAAAATTCGGCGGCGATTTTCCAAGTATTGGAAGGACTGTCCGAAATCCATTTCATAAGGCGGAGGTTTTATTCAGCGACGGCCTTAAATGCAATGGTAAATGACGCGGGCGGACTGCGAACTTCCATGCCGTCTTCATAAACAGCGACCGCCTGCAGGCGGTTCGGGCCTTCGCCGACGATCCGCTCATCGAAGGAAAGTTCGACATTGGCGGCATACGGTTTGCGGTCGAGTTGACGTCCGTTCCAGAGCAGAAAAATTTCCTTCGGCGGGTCTTTGCCGTCGGGTATCGCTTTGACGAGTACTTGGTGCAGCGCCCCTCCCGCCATACCGGTAACGGCTAGCGAGCGCCCTTTTTTGTTGATGATGACGGGGAAATCTTTAAATCCGCCCGGGGTAACCGGAGAGAGCGCCTGCGCGATGATGCGGATTTCGTGGTAGCCATCGCCCGCGGTTTTGAACGGAATGTCTATCAGTGTGAGGTTGTCGGCCTCTTTGATCTGTTTTCCGTCGAACAGTGCACTGTAGAGAACCTTCGCGGAAATCGGGAATTTCGCCTCCGCAACAAATGCGGCGTCAATACTGTTGCTGATCTCTTTTCCCAGCCCGACGGTTTTGATCTCAACCGGAAGCACGGCGATTTGCGAAAGCGGGTCGCCCAGCAACAGGATCTGCACCGGGCTGAGGATGGATTGATAAAAACTCTCCATGGCGGAGCAGCCGGAGGCGTAATGCACAAAGAAGCGGGCGTGCGGGAATTTTGTCCATGTGTTCTTCGGCTCGGTGACCATTCCTGCCGTTATGGTTGCACCCGCGCTGAGCCATGCGGTGCATTTGGTCTGCGGCTTCTGAAATTGAGCCGACCAGCTGGTGAGATGCTCTGCAAAAGCACCGGGAGCAAAGGCTCCAAAATCCAACGGGTTTACGTCCGCCGCGCCGGTCATTACACCCATCAGATTGGTCTGTGCGGGAGGCGGATTGGTGTAGATCTCGATCGGGCAATGACGCACGGCCAGCTCGGCTTTGACCTGCTCATACTGCCATTCGCGCGGGCCGGAGCGGGCTTTGTCGTCGGTTTGAACCAGTTCGACCGGATGGCTAATACCGCTCCGTAGAGCCAAAACGCCGTTCTGAATACAGCGCAGAACGGTATCCATGTCCGTTCCGTTTTCGCCGATATACCCGAGCATCATGGAGGGAAGCGGCATTTTTTCTTTCAGCCCGCCCTGCCAGACATCAAAGGAGCGTGACGGGTTTTTCGGCCCGCCCTCTTTGATCGGCCCGGCGAACAGCGGTGAAAAAAAGGTTCCCTGATCGATCATTTCCATAGAGGGAATTTTCCCGCGCGTGAAGGTCACGCCCAGGATCGACATCTGTTTTTGATCATCGGTCGATGTTACCACGCGGATCGGGAAATCGACGGAGTAAACCCAGGCCAGCACCTGATTGGTCAGGCCGCGCTCTTCAATGATTTTCTGCGCCGGGTCATAAATCAGCGTCCGGAATTCATCCGGCGTGCACTCGGCGCGGCCGGTGACGATCGAATCGGGCAGGTCGAGATAGATCAGGTTTTCGCCCGGCACGCCGTGCGCGAAGGCAAATATATTGGCGGCTTTTTTGGAATTCTGTGAATTTTCATTTACGAGGACAGCGACGCGGTGCGGCATCTGCGCCGAGACGGTCTGTACAATAAATGTGACAACGCCCGCCAAGACAAGAACTTTGGTCTTTTTCATTTCCGTTATTCCGATCTTTCTCACTTCCATTATTCTTCGTTCCGGAGAAGCCTACCGCTTGACGAAAATTAAACAAGACCGGATACTCCCGAAGCATGAAGACCCGCTCCACCATTCTGGTTTTGCTGTTCGCCGCCGCATACGGTATGGCGAACGATGAGGGCTTCACGCGATACCAGCTGATTCTCGACCGGATGCCTTTCGGCCAGGAACCGCCTGAAAACGAAGTGGTGCAGGTCTCCGCCTCGCAGTCCTTTGCCCGCAATCTCCGTCTTTCCATGCTCTTTGAGGGGCCCGACGGCACAACCCGGGCCGGCATTGTGGATAATTCCACACAGAAAAATTACATCCTGAGCCTCGGCGAACCGCAGGACGGATTTGAACTGGTTGAAGCGGATATCCGGGCGTCCGAAGCCATGGTGCGCAAGGATGGCGAAGTGGCTTTATTCAAACTGGAGTCCGGAGCGGGAGAATCTATTTCAAAAAATGAACAATCCTCCCGTCAGGCCTCCTCTGCGGATCGCCGGCGTGCGTTACTGCAGAAAATCGAAGGACGGCGCCAGCAGCAACCCAAGCAGCAACCCGTGCCCGAGCTGACCGGCGAAGCGTTGAAGAAGCATTTGGAACAGGTTCAGATGGATGCTATTCGAAACGGACTCCCCCCTTTGCCGCTGCCGCTCACGCCGGAAATGGATGCTCAGCTGGTACAGGAAGGCGTTCTGCCGCCTCAATAAAGCCGTTAGCGCAAGTCTGAATACATTTCACTTGCGCCTGACGAAAATGAGGTTATTTTTATATGGTTTTATCCAACAATGGTTCCGCGCCTCCGACGGAATAAAAAATGATGGAGATTTGTCGCTGGAAAAGAGCTGATACCATGTCTTTGCAAAGGGGTTGAATGAGGCTTCCGATTAAACAACTGGCAGTTGGCGCGCTTCTCTTCTGCGCTTGCGAACTTTACGCGCAAGTTCAGATTAATGAGTTCATGGCGCTCAATACAGAAACACTGCGGGATGAAGATCAGGATTTTTCTGACTGGATTGAACTTAAAAACGTCTCCACCTCAACCGTGAATCTGGACGGATGGTATCTGACCGACAACGCCGACGACCTGACTAAGTGGGAGTTTCCGTCCACAAACATTCTGTCTGGAGCCTTCTTGGTTGTTTTTGCTTCAGACAAAGACCGCTCCGTTTCAGGATCGCAGTTGCATACCAACTTTAAGCTGTCGGGAGACGGCGAGTATCTGACCCTTGTTAAACCGGACGGAACAACCGTTGTTTCTGAGTATGCGCCGGAGTTCCCGCCTCAGTTTGAAGACGTTTCATATGGTGTCGCCGGCGGGATGACTAATTTCACTTTAATTCCGGATGAGGCCGCGTGTACAGCATTTGTTCCGGTTGATGCTTCGACAGGAACAAACTGGCTCTCCCCGACCTTTAACGACAGCACCTGGATGCACGGGACAACCGGCGCGGGCTATGACACCGGCACGGAATATCAATCGCTGATCCATACTGACCTGAAGAATGAAATGTACGGAAGCAACTGCACGGCCTACTTGCGCGTTCCTTTCGTGATGCAAGGCGCATCCAACATCACCACGCTGACTCTCCACATGAAGTTTGACGATGGGTTCGCCGCTTACCTAAACGGTGTAAAGGTTGCTTCGTCGAATGCTCCGGATTCGCTTTTATGGAACTCTCAGGCGATACGCGAGCACAGTGACAGTGAGGCGGTACTGTTTGTCAGCTTTGATTTATCGACATTCGCAGGGGCCCTTGTTGAGGGAACAAACATATTAGCGATTCAGGCTCTGAATAATGGGTCAACCAGCTCCGATCTGCTTGTCTTGCCGCAACTGGAGTGCGGGCAGGTGACGACTGTTACCGGAAATGATCTGTGTTATCTCCTTACTCCCACGCCGGGTGAGAAGAATTCGGACGGGTACCTGCCAGAGACGGAGCCGGTAGTTTTTTCTGTTCCTGGCGGAGTTTTTTTTGGCCCGGTTTCTGTTGAGCTTTTTTCCACCAACTCTGCCAGAAAGATCGTTTACACACTGGATGGCTCAGAGCCCACCGAAACCTCCGCCGAGTATTCAGGTGCAATCCCCCTGACCTCAACAACCTGCCTGAGAGCCAGAAGCTATGAGCCGGGGCTCGCCCTCGGGCCCATCAACAGCGAATACTATCTGTTTATTGACAACAGCTGTAAATCATTCTCCTCCGATCTTCCCGTTATGGTGATCGATAATCTAGGGGCAGGGATTATTCCCGACTCCACGCTCCCGGATCAAACGGCTCTGGTCGCCCTCTTCGATCCGGGAACCAATGGAAGAACTTCCCTGAGCATCACCAACTTTACCCTCAACGCGCGCGCTGGAATACACCGCCGCGGCGACAGCAGTCTGCGCGCCACAGACAGAAAGCCGAATCTGGCGGTCGAAACCCGGGCCGCCGACTCCGATGACGGCCTCGATATCGCACCGTTCGGCATGCCGCCGGAGTCAGATTGGGTTCTGTTAGCCGCCTATGACTGGGATAAACCGGGGCTCAGAAATGCGCTGATGTACAATCTAAGCAATCAGACCGAAAACTATGCGGTGCGAACCCGCTTTGTGGAGGTTTTTCTTAACTATTCCGGAGGAGCCCTTACCACCAACCATTACAACGGGCTCTATATTTTAATGGAGAAAATCAAACGCGACAGCAACCGGGTTGATGTCGAGAAACTAACCCCGCAGGACAACGCGCTGCCCAACATCGCCGGAGGATACCTCCTGCGTAAAGACAGGATTTCAGATACATCCACCCTTCTTTCCACTAGCGAAGGTTTGTACTGCATTGATCCCCCTAAAGACGAACTTACAACCGATCAGAAGAACTACATTACAACCTACATCCGCAGTTTTGAATCTCAGTTGTTCAACTCCGATCCCACCACAGGTTATCCAAAATATATCGATGTCGGCAGCTTTATAGACCATCATTTGCTGAACATGCTGGCACAGAACGTCGACGGACTCCGCCTGAGCACCTACATGCGGAAATCCCGCTACGGCAAGTTGACCATGGGCCCCCTTTGGGATTTTGACCGCTCCATCGATTCGACAGATTCCCATGACGACAATCCGGAAGTCTGGTGTGTCCCTTATGCCACCGGGTATGTTATCCCCGCCTATCAACTGTATTGGTACACCCGGCTTTTCCAAAACGCAGACTTCTGGCAGGACTACATTGACCGTTGGCAAAATCTCAGATCAACCTTCTTCAGCGACGCCAATCTCTGCGCCACCCTTGATACATTGGCCGCCGAAACTGCGGAAGCAAAAGTCCGCGATGATGCCAGATGGAAGATGGGCTACCGAACCGTATCGTCGGGCTATGCCTTTGATGGCACCTGGCAGGGTGAAGTCAACCACATGAGGTGGTGGTTGACGACCCGCACCGCCTTTATTGACAGCCAATTTATTGACGCTCCTACCTTCAGCCGAAGCAACGAAACCCTCGATCAATCGATTCTTCTTTCACTATCCGCCCCGTCCAATACCACGATCTACTATACACTGGACGGGAGCGATCCGCGCGCCCGGGGCGGCCGCCCTTCCGCGACCGCCTCAGTCTACACCGGCACACTGGTCGTAGCGCCGGACAGTGTGGTCAAAGCACGCGCATGGAACGGAGCCGACTGGGTGTATAAAACCGCACCCCCGTTCGATGCTCCGTGGAGCGGGATTTCCCAAACGGTTTTTCCCCGTAAAAGATCGCAGTTGCAACTGACTGAAGTGCATTACAACCCGGCCGCACCGGCAGAAGGATCTCTGTACAGCGCCAATGATTTCGAGTTTATAGAACTGCAGAACACCGGTACGAGTTCCATTGACCTGCGTGGATATGAACTTGATGGAGGAATCGAATTTTCCTTCGCGGGCAGTGCCGTGGAATCGCTTCCGGCCGGAGCCTTTGTGGTTGTAGTTGAAGATCTGGCGGCGTTTTCGAGCCTGTATAACACCAACGGAATGTACATCGCCGGTGAGTATTCCGGAAAACTGGCCGACAGTGGAGACAACATCCGGCTGGAATTCTATAAGCTTCAGGTTTTCGACATTGCATACAGTGACGCACGCGGCTGGCCGGACGCGGCAGACGGCGGCGGCTCCTCGCTGATTCCTCTTAATGACCGAATCGACGAACAGGGTTGCGACAGCCTCGACTATCCGGGGAACTGGCGGGCCAGCACCTACATCGGCGGCTCACCGGGCATGGCGGATCCCGAACCGCCGGCCGGCCCCGTAATCAACGAGGTAATCGCCCACACCGACACAGGCCTGACTCCGCCATTTGACTCGAACGATAAAATTGAACTTTTCAACCCAACAGGCAGCGCCATCACGCTGGACAGCCACTGGTTTTTGAGCGACGACCTGACCAATCCTGAAATATGGAACATTCCGTCCGGCACCGTCATTCCCTCCGGAGGCCGGGTCGTATTCGACGAAGATGATTTTCATCCTCTGCGCACAGACGGGTTCGGTCTGAACAAGGCGGGCGAACAGGTTGTTCTCTCGCACCGGCCCGGAGCCGGAATGAATCGCGTAGTGGACTGCGCGGTCTTCAAGGGACAGGCCAACGGACTCTCCTGGGGCCGCTATCCGGACGGCAACGCGTTTTTCCAAACCCTGCAGCCCACGCCGGGCAGCGCGAATCAGCTTCCCGACCCCGGCATCCGGATCGGGGAACTGATGTATCACCCGCTTCCGCAGGCAGGCGCGGATATGGATTCGGTACTGGAGTACATCCTGCTCACCAACTGCTCCTCAAAGACCGTATCCTTTGCCGGTGAAACCGGAATCACCAACACCTGGCGCATGAACGGCGGCGTGGAGTACAGCTTCACGACCGGAACGTCCATGGCGGCGCACGAACGCCTCTGGCTGGTTCCTTTCAACCCGGCGACGGATACGAACAGCAAGGCGCTGTTCTGCTCCACGTATGGATTGAACGCCTCCTCGGCCCGCCTGCTGGGTCCGTACTCCGGAAACCTCGCCAACAACGGGGAACGCATCGCACTGGAACGTCCGCAGGCCTCGGACGACCCGCTCCTCCCGGATGACATCTCCTGGATTATTGTGGATGAAGTCACCTGGTCGGACGAGGCCCCCTGGCCGGAATCAGCCGATGAAACGGGCTTCCCGCTGATACGGACCGGCTCCGCCGGAAACGATCCGGCCAGCTGGAAAACGCTCTACGACACGGACGACGACAACCTGCCGGACAGCTGGGAAAAAACCTACCGCACCGCACTGGGCGATCTGGGAGCTGGCGACTTCGACGGCGACGGCTTTTGCGATAGAGATGAATATCTTGCCGGAACCAGTCCGACCGATCCGAACTCTTTCCTGAAGATCACCCGTGTTGAAAAAACCTCCGGCAATCCATTCTACATCCGCTGGACCTCGGTTACCGGACGGATGTATCACATCTACACCAGCAGCAACCTGTTCGAATCCTTCCTTCCGCTGGCCCAGAATCTGGCCTATCCGCAGGGAAGCTATACAGACCTGACATATCAGGTCGGGCAGAACAACCGGTTCTATTACATCAAAGCGGAACCTCTCAAATAACGCGGACAACGGAACTGAGCCCCGGATGAATCAAGATCTGTTAAAAGACAAACTGAAGCGACAGAGCGAGTTCAATCGCTATGAAGCCAAATATTTAATCCACCCCTCGCTGCTCCCGGAAATCCGGAAGTTTATCGCTCCGTTTTGCGTGAATGATCCTCACGGAAGAGGAGAACTTCCTGAATACACCATCACAACCCTGCAACTTGATTCGGAAAATCTGGATCTGCACTATGCAAAGGCAAACGACGCGGTCAACCGTTTCAAGATGCGCATACGAACCTACGATGCTCCGAACTGCCCCTACTTTCTGGAAATCAAACGTAAGATCAAGGGATCCATCGCCAAAAGCCGCATGATGATCCCGCACAACCAATACGATCCGGATCTGTTCACCGGCGAACGCCGCATCCCGTTCCGCTCAAAAAATGAAGAGCTGACCTTCTTCAACTTCCTGCGCCTGCGGGATGAGCTCGATCTCAAGCCGATCGTTTTTATCCGCTATTGCAGGGAATCGTACATGGGGCGCGAAACCTATTCCCGCGTCACGTTCGACCGGCGCTTAGGCTACCGCCGCACCCGCTCATATGTTTTTCCCGAACCGACCGATCGATTCCGCTCCATGGACTCGGCAACCTCGCTCAACCGCCCGTTTTCCGGCATTATTCTAGAGTTGAAAACCTACAGCGATGTCCCGCAATGGATGAGCGACCTGACCGAACGCTTCAGCCTGAGCCGGTGCGGCTTTTGCAAATATTCGACCGCCTTAAATCAGGAAGCCCTGTTCTACGGCCTGCCGACTTCCGCCGACACGATTCAATTCAGGCTTTAAATTTTACCGATACGCGAGAGTTAAACCCGTCATAAAAGAAAGAAACCGCGATTATGAATGAATTTATGCAAGCGTTCGGCCCCTCAAGAGTACTGGGACTCGAACAAATCCTATGCGCACTGCTGTCCAGTTTCGTTTTATCGGTCGTCGTAGCGACCATCTATCGCTGGACCTATCAGGGCCTTTCGTACTCCCGCTCATTTGTCCACACGCTGGTGCTTGCGGCCATCGTAACCGCCATCCTGATCATGGCCATCGGTAATAATCTGGCACGCGGTCTGGGGATCCTCGGCACGCTCGCCATCGTCCGCTTCCGCACACCGATCCGCGATCCACGGGATATTATCTTCCTGTTCGCCAGCCTGTCGGTCGGCATTGCCTGCGGAGCCAGTGTGTTTCACATCGCCATCATTGGAACCCTCTTTTTCGGATTGGTCGCTATGTACCTGCATAAATCCTCCTTCGCCTCCCTGCGCGTTTACGAAGGACTGCTGCACCTCACCCTGCCGTCCGGATCCGATAAACAACTGGAAGCGGTTCAAAAAATAATTTTACAGCACTGCTCCTCTTTTGTGCTCGTCGCCATGCGTGAATCCATGCAAGCCGAACATCTTGAATACTCCTATCAGATCCGCCTGATCGACCCGACCTATCAGTCCGATCTGATGGAACAGATCATTAAAGCCGACAACGTAAGCGATGCAAACCTGCTGATGCATCGGGCAACGGTGGAGATTTAAGCCATGGCACTCAAAACATCCGCTCATAAAATCCACACCAACCCGCACGTTATGCTCAGCCGGGCAAAAGCAAACTGGCCCTTTGCCGCATGGCTGGCCGCCGCCGTTGCCGGAATTTTCGTCTACTTCCACGGCGGTCAGTTCGGTGGTATGTCCGGTGTTGTCGTCACAACCATCGACAACGCCGCTCCGCTGGAATCAGGGCGTCTGACAAGTTTTTACGTTAAAACCGGCGATCCGGTGGTCAAGGGCACCCCGTTGGCGCAAATGGACACGTCCCTTCTGGAGGCCGAAAAAGATGTCGTTGAAGCCTCCGCGGCCGCCCTGCATGGCGAGTTGGCGGCCGTCTTCGCAGAAGTCAGCCGGCTCGAGCCGCTGTTAAAACAGCAGCTGGTCGGCGAACAGGAACTGCAGGCTCTGCGCATTAAACAGAAAACCCTGCAGGCCGCCATCGACTCCGCCGAACTCGATAAAAAAATCCGGTTGCTGGATCTGCGGATCGAAAACTGCACTCTGCGCGCGCAGGCTGACGGCGTGGTCTCCCGGCTTCTTCATTCGCCGGGCGATATCGTCCAGAGCGGCGATCCGGTACTCTATTCTGTGATCAACCGGGAAACATCCGTAGAAGGATTCCTCTCCGAAAGCAATGCGCGGGATGTTT
>JAQUXG010000051.1 GCA_028692515.1 Kiritimatiellales bacterium
CCCGCCTTAAACTGGCGGATCTTACCGTAGCGCAGAAAGGCGATTCCGTAACCGTCATCGGCACGCTCAAAGCCATTACCATTCCCGGCCCCGGCTCCAAAGCGCCTTATGTTTTGACGCTCGAAGAGAACGGCGCGGAGCTGGCGGTCATTTTCTGGGACGATGTTTTCCAAGGGTTGGAAAAAAAACTTCCAATGGTTGGAAAACTCATCCGCGCCAAAGGGACAGTCGATGTCTATAAAGACACCCTTCAACTCAAAGTATGGGATGCGGCCGATTTGAGTGTTGTCAGCGAACAGGAAAAACTGATGGCGCCTGCCGAACGTCCCCTCAGCCGTATCGCCGACATTACCGCCGAAAAGCAGGGTGAGGTCTTTACGGTGGTTGGAATGCTTGGCGAACCGCGCTCCGTGCGCGGCGGCGTCATTTATCCGCTGACGGATGACAGCGGGGAAATCGTTCTGCTGTTCTGGGACAAACAGGTTTCCGGCAACGAGCGCGATGCGCTCGAGTCCGGTGTGAAGGTTCGCGTTACCGCTCCTCTGGTCATCTATAAAGGAACGCTGGAGCTGGTTCCTGTGGATGTTGGCGGCTTTACCGTGGAGACGGCGCAATGATCTTCACTGCGGCAGTTTCTGTGCTGGCCGGAACACTGCTCTCCTGTCTGCTGGCCATCCTGCCCGGCCTGCACATCTATAACGTCATGGGCCTCGCCGCCATATTCCTCTATTCGCTGCACGGCGGCGGGCTCGCCGCCATGCCGGAAGTTTTTATTCCGTTCATGATCGGTCTCGTCACCGGTTGGTCGATTCTCAACACCATCCCCTCGGTATTGCTCGGCGCACCCGATGAAAGCGCCATTTTTACGGTGCTCCCCGGCCAGAAATATCTCATGACCGGTCGCGGCTACGAAGGCACCATGATGATCGGCGCGGGCAGTCTCATCGGCATCTTTATGCTCGTCTTTATCATCGGCCCGTTCGCTCCAAAATATCTGCCGGTCGTTCGCTACGTCCTCAATCCGCACATGCATTGGATTCTTTGGGTCATCATCACCTTTATTCTCATGACCGAATGGCCGAAGGGCGGTAACCGCGGCCCTGCCGGCTGGCGGAAATTTTTTGACGCCTGGTCAACCCTCAGCGCGGGACTGCTCACCTTCTTCCTTTCCGGACTGCTCGGCTTCCTGCTCCTTTACCGCGCGCCGGTTTCCATCGACAACGCCTTCCAGAACATCATGCCCGCCTTCGTCGGACTCTTCGCCATTCCGTGGTGTCTTCTCAACGCCGTCAGCGGAACGAAAGTTCCGAAACAGTACCTGTGCGACACGCTCAACATCAACGGCGACCTGCTGTTGCGCAGCGGCATCGCCGGCGGCATCGGCGGCGGATTCGCCGCCTTCTTTCCCGTCGTCACCGGCGGGATTGGCGGACTGCTCGCCGGCCACGCCACCGCCCAGCGCGACGAACGCGTCTTCATGATGTCGCAGGGCGTTTCCAAAGTCGTCTACTACACCGGTGCGCTCATGCTCTTTTTTGTGCCGGGTCTTTTCCTCACGCGCGGCGGCGGGGCGTGGATCATCAAAGGGCTCTACACGCCGCACACCTGGGGCGATTACTATCTCGCACTCGGTTCCATTGCTCTCTCCGGCGCTCTATCATTCCTGCTCATGTCGCCGCTCACCAAATGGACGCTCAAGCTGATGAAAAAAGTGGACTACCGTCTCATCTCGGTCTTCGCGCTCGGCATCATCATCGCGCTCGTCTTTTCCATCACCGGTTGGGTCGGACTCTTCATCATGACCGTCGCCACCGGCATTGGCCTCATTCCGGTGCTGTTCGGCTCGCGTCGCCTCAACTGTCTTGGTGTGTTGTTGTTGCCCATTGCCTGCAACATGTCCGGCATTGGCGAACCCATCGCCGCATTTTTAGGACTTCTTTAACCGACGGTTTAACCACGGAATACACCAAACACACGAACAAGGAAAATTTGAATGGCCCGCGAATCCACACGAATTTTCACAAATAGGCATCCTTTGATTCGTGTCCATTCGAGTGGATTCGCGGGCAAAAACGGCCTCTGCTAAAAAACCGCGATAAAAAATGATTTTGCTGTCAATGTTTCTGCAAAAATCGGGAGTTAGGATATGAAAGGCATTGCCCATTTTATTTCCGGTGTAACGGTGGCCTCCTTCTGCCCGTGGGCGGTGGAGGCGGCGCAGAACGGGAATCCGGCGTTCTTCATCCTCGGTGCATTTGCCGGCATTCTCCCCGACACGGTTGACTTCAAGTTCTACCGATTTTTCTATTCCCACGACGTCCGCATTGAACCCGATGCCCGGCAGCTCGATCCGCAACCGATCGCCGAGGCGGTCGCCGCCGCAGTTTCTGCGGCAGCGGCGGGAAAGCCGACCACACTGAAACTTTCCACGATCAAAATCGGCGCGGACAACTGGCGGCAGTACCGCGTCAATATTGATCCCGAAGCGGGCGAAGTGCGTGTGCAGTTCGGCCCTGTTGTCAGCACGGGGCAGGTGCCTCAGCCCAATACGCTTCCCGCCAGCCGTCCGATTGGACTGGCAGAATTTTCCGCACCGATTCTGCAAAGTTATGAGCCGACCTACACCGTCGATATTTTTGACGGCCCGAGTTTTAAATTTACCCGGAACGATGCAGGGCAGGTTGAAATCGATTTTCTACCGTGGCATCGCAACTGGTCGCACTCGCTCACCGTCGGCGCATTTCTGGCCGGCATCGCTTCCATCTGGACGTGGCAGGCGGGCGTCGTCATTTTCGGTGCGTATGTGATTCATGTCATCGAAGATCAGATGGGCCATATGGGATCCAACCTCTTATTTCCTTTCACAAAAAAACGTGCGCCCGGCTTAAAGCTGATGCACTCCGGCGATGCCTTTCCCAACTTTGCGGGCGTCTGGCTCTGCTGCCTGCTGATTTTCTGGAATGTGTACCGCGCAATTCCCGACCCGCTTTATCATTTCAGATTTCTGCGCTTTATCATGACCGCCATGATCGTTCCGTTTGCGGTTTTCGGTGCAGTGCGCTGGATGCTCGTCCGCACCGATAAAGGCCATCCTGAAACGCTTTCCACCGAGTGGAATATTTGATTTTTCCAATGCTTGGAAAAAATCCTGAAATCCGGCCGCGCCGGTTTCCAACCATTGGAAAAATTAATGGTGTTTATTTTTTCGGCGGCAGTGCAACCATCTCCAGCTCGAAGAGTTCGCCGATGTAGTCCGGCGCGGCGCGTTTCTGTAAAAACGAGAGCATCTTATCGGTGAAGTGATGCCCAGAGGCGGAGCGTACCGGTGAGGTGTAGTTTCGTTTAAGTCGGTTGCGGTAGATCGTTGAGCCGTCGGCGATGGAGGTGAGTTTCACCTCCCACTCAAAGCGCGCTTCAATGGTTCGCCAGCGCATCCAGTATTGCGACATCAGCAGGCTGGAGGGGGCCATCCAGAAATAGTTTTTATTGGAGCCAAGCAGGGCCGTGCGGTAGTCCCAGACGGTGACCGTCATCAGCGTGTCGGCGCCCGTCTGGCGGGCATCCTCTTCATTTTCGACCGTGAAAATCCGCTGATATTTCCCGGCCTGTGTCAGCGTGGAAACAATTTCCAGCGCGATGTCTTTGGATGCGGTGGCACTGGTGATGACGATGCCGCGTCCGTCCATCAGCTGTTTGTAAAGCGGGGCTTCCGGATTGAAATTTTCTTTTTCAAGATCCGGATGGATGCGCGGTGGTAAAATTCCAACGCGCAGAGGTTGTGCCGCCGGGCAGGGCTGCGGTTTTCGGATCGGGGTTTCGGTGGACGTGGCGCATCCGCACAGGCAAAGAAAAACCGCCATTCCTGTGGTTAACAAAGGAACGGCGGTTTTCATGAAACTCTGCACGAAGTCAGCTTTATTTCTTTTCGACGACGATTGAATCCTTGGCGGGCATGACCACAATGACGGCACGACGGTTCAGGCGTTTGTTTTCGGCGCTGTCATTCGGGACAACCGGCTGTGCATCGCCGCAGGCAACGGCTTTCAGGCGTTCGGCGGGAATGCCTTTTTCGTTCATCAGATAATAGAGAACGGCCATGCTGCGGTTGTAGGAGAGTTCCCAGTTGTCTTTCCATTTTGATTTCGAAATCGGATCGCTGTCGGTGTGGCCTTCGATGCTGATGTCGCGGTCTGCAAAATCCTGTTCAATCACAGCCAGCACGCTGTCGAGCGTGGTTTTGCTGGTTTCTTTCAGATCGGCTTTGCCTGCGGAGAAGAGCACTTCGTTCAGAATGGTGAAACGGATCTGTCCGTTTACGGACTCAACCTGCACATTTTCCATTCCGGGCTGATTGCGAAGTTTGGTCAGTTCGTCTTCGACAGAGGAGAGCTGACGTTGCAGATCATTGATCTGAGCGTCTTTGTCTTTCATTCCGGACGCATTGTCATAGGCATATTCATCGAGTGCATCACCAATGAGCGCACCAGCGGCGACACCGGCCACGGCTCCGCATCCAGCGCCCTGCCAGCCGTTGATCACATCGCTTCCGTTATTGGCCCAGACCGCGCCAATTCCTGCGCCGCCCGCACCGCCGATCAGTGCGCCCTGCTGAACAGGCGTCAGCGGCATTTTTGAAGAACGGCAACCTGTCAAAACAACACACAACGAAAGAATGGTTATGGAGAAAATGTTTTTCATCCGACTCATGATAGACCTCACTTGTAACAAACCTCACCTTGCAACAGATACTTTCTAACGGGACGGGCACACGCCCGACAAGACCGGTAGAAGAGTCCCTACTTAAGATGGCTCAGATGGTGCTGGATGCGCAGAAAAAGTCAAGCGCAGCAGTGAAGATCCGTTTTTACAGCGGATTTAGGTCCGGTTTTTTGATTTTTTCCAAGGGTTGGAACATTTTTCGGGTTTGCCGATGAGCTTTTTCCAACCCTTGGAAAAAACAGGAGCTGGTCAGAAAAAGAGGGCGGCGAGGGAGTGCCAGAAGCGGATGAAACCGCCTTCCACGATGTAGCCGGCACCGAAAATGATTGAGCCGAGCGGCGTATTCCACAGCAGCAGGATGAAAACGAGGAAGACGATGCCGGAATGCTTTTGCGCGAATTTTTCAAATCCGGAATGGAAGGCGGAGAGGATCGCGAACCCGTCGAGCACCGGAACCGGCAGGATGTTGAAGACAAACAGCATGCCGTTGACGGCACCGCCGATGAGCAGGAAGGAGACCGCACTTTTTGCGCCGGTGGCCTGAGCAATGACGGTAAGCAGAGAAAAGACAAAACAGAGAATGAGGTTCATGAACGGCCCGGCGAATGAAATCAACGCCCGCTGATATGCTTTGCGTACGCGTCCGTCATTGACCGGAACGGCTCCCCATGCGATGCCGAAGAGTGCCAGCATGATGAGCGATTGGATTCCCATCTGACGCAAAGGATTCAGGGTCAGGTGTCCGTTGCACGCGGCGGTATCGTCGCCGAAGCGCAGAGCCGTATAGGCGTGCGCATATTCGTGGCAGCAGATAGAGAAGATCACGAAAATAATCCAGCTGAAGTAGAGGGTCGGGTCGGTGAGTGCCTGTTGAATAAACATGAGTTAATGGTTTTCGTATTTTGATGTGTTAGCGAACGTTTCGAATCAGCGTTTGGGAGCGGAGCGACCAATAAGCTGAATTCACGGGTTAGAATATTTTTGTATATGTTTCTTCGCCTTTTGCCCATGCCTGAAGATTTGACAGTCTTTCACCTTTGTCACCATGCTCGGGATGATTAAAGGCTGCCTGTAAAGTTTCGCATGGTAGATCAGAACAAAATCCACAATGTTCAAAATTCTTTGAAATTGCACATTTTGCAACGGCACATTCACCATAAAACATATTACCTTTCGATGCCTGGCATCCTTTACATCCGGTTTTCGCTTTCCATGTACAATCGCCGCAATACGAACCGCAATATGCCATTTGTGTTTTATCCATGTTTTATCCTTATTTTTAAATTCTAACGGTCACGCCGGAATTACCCGCGTAAAGTCCAGTTGGCTGAGAATACGTTGTCAAATCGGAAGCTTTACTCAATGGGTTTGAGCAGCAGGGTGTGAATGCGGCGCGGCGTAGCGTTCTGGACGGTGATCTCAAGGCCGGGGGCGGCGATTTTGGTTCCGACCGACGGGATGCTTCCGAGTTCGTTGAGCACATAGCCGCCGATTGAGTCGTATTCATCGCTTTCGGGAATATTCAGCTCCAGTTCTTCGTTCAGGTCGGCGACAGCGAGGCTGGCTTTGACGAGGATCGAACCATCAGGCCGTTTTTGAATCTCTTTTTCGGCAAGGTCATATTCATCGTGAATTTCGCCGATGAGTTCTTCAATGATGTCTTCCATGCAGACGATGCCGGCGGTTCCGCCGTATTCATCGACGACAAGCGCCATGTGGAAGTGCTGTGCGCGCATCTGGCGCAACAGGTCATTGATCGGCATCGTTTCGGGAACCGCGCTCAGTTTTTTAACAATCTCGGTGACCGGACGGGCTTCTTCGCCGTTGGCAAAGAGGCGCAGCAGATCTTTGACGTGCACGACTCCGGCAAGATTGTCGATGGTTTCATCGTAAATTGGAAAGCGCGAGTGTGTTGAGCACTGCACTTTTTCGATACATTCGGCGACGGTGTTGCTGGCGCTCAGTCCTTCGATGTCTACGCGCGGGGTCATAATTTCGCGGACGACGGTGTCCCCGAATTCAAAAACGCTGCGGATGATTTCGCGTTCCTCCTCTTCCAGCTCTTCGGAGTCCGCCTGATCGACCAGCGTCATGATTTCCTCTTCCGGTGTGGGGCTGTCGTCGTCATCGGCGGAAGAAAGCGCGCGGGCGAGCAGGCCGCGTTCCATCGCATAGATCGGCCAGACGACCGGCGTAAGCAACCGGGTAAGGGCGATGACGAGCGGCAGGAAGAAAAGCGACAGGCGGTCGGCATAGCTTTCGGCCAGCACGAAGGGGATGACGCGGATGAAGATCAGATAGATCGGCGTCATGATCAGCATCAGCCCGATCCATTCGACCGCCAGAGAAAAATTAAAAACGTGGAACGCAAAATAGATGGCGGTGATTTCAAACAGAGTCAGAAAGAAACGCAGGGTGGTGCGCAGTAGATTCCACCGGCCGGACCAGTATTCCAGAGAGGCTTTGGCCTGCGGTTTTTTTTCCGCCAGACGCAGAATGCCGGCATTACCGGTTTCGCGGAAGGCGGCAAATAAAACCGACCAGAATCCGGCGAACAGGAGTGCCGCAATGCTGCCGGCAAGATGGTTGTAATGGATTTCATTCATATCAGCCTAACTTCAGTTGTTGAATTTCAGATTGCAGTCCGGCGAGCCATCGCATTTCGGTGCGGCGCATCGCCGCACGTTTGGTCGGGGTATCGTCTTCTGCGCCGGAGAGATGATCAAATCCATGAGCAATGTAAAGCGCCAGTTCGGCGTTGATTCCCTCGTGGTTCGGGCCTTCCTGAACCGCCCGCTCTACGTTGACAATCAAATCGCCGGTCGCGCCATCTTCTCCCGGGATGGCCTCGCACCGGAAACTGATGACATCCGTCGGACGGTCTTTGCCGAAAAACTCGCGGTTATGCTGCGTGATGCCTTCGTCATCGGTCAGCAGAAGAGAGACCTCTTCCCAGACGGTGTCCGGATCGGCATTCTCCAGCAGGCGGGCGAGTTTAACGGTCAGCTGGCGGATTGCCGGCAGATTGATCCGGCGTTTCTGCCGGTTTATCAGAGCTGTTTTCATTTTTAGGGTAGGCGACACGTCCGTGAAGCATGTTGGTGAGTGAGAAAATAAAAGCCTGTTTGATTTTATTCAGTTCGGACAGCGTCAGGGTGCATTCATCGAGCTGTCCGTCGCGCAGGCGCGATTCAAAAATATCAGAAATCAGATTGGTGATGCGCACCGGAGTCGGTTTTTCCAGCGAGCGCGACGCGGCTTCGCAACCGTCAGCCAGCATCAAAATGGCCATTTCGCGGGTTTGCGGACGCGGGCCGGCGTAGCGAAAATCTTCATCGTTGATCGCGGGTTGTCCGGATACGGCTTCTTTCTGCTGGGTCTTCGCGCGGTGATAGAAAACCGAAACCAGGCTGGTTCCCTGATGCTGCTCGATGCCGTCGATGATGACCTGCGGCAGTTTATATTTTTTCGCCAGCGTAACGCCTTCTTTGATATGCGAGACGATTACCAGCGTACTCATACTCGGGGTCAGCTCATCGTGCGGGTTTTCGGTGAACTGAATGTTTTCGCTGAAAAACCCGGGCTTAACCAGTTTGCCGATGTCGTGGAAGTAGGCGCAGACGCGCAGCATCAGCCCGTTTGCACCGATGGCCTCCGCCGCATTCTGCGCGAGGCTGGCCATCATCAGGGAGTGATGGTAGGTTCCGGGTGCGTTGATTGCCAGACTCTGGAGCAGCGGATGACTCAGGTCGGAGAGCTCCAGCAGCGAGATATCGGTGGTGATTTTAAAGAGATGTTCAAACAGCGGGATCAGCAGCATCGCCAGCAGTGCGCTGGCCAGTCCGCACAGCAGGGCGATGCCGAGTTGCGGCATAAGAATCTGCCAGGAGGTTTTGTCGAGCACAGCCATGATCAGGGCAAAAAGAATTTTTACCGCGCCGATCCAGAATCCCGCGCGGAACAGCGCGGTGCGGCGTTTGACATCACGGGTGGTGTAGATCGCAGCGACGGAAACCAGCAGGCCGAGCACTAGAACATTAAAGTTTCCGCCGAGCAGGGTCGCCAGCGCAAAACTCACCCAGAATCCGGCGATGAGTCCCGGCGCGCTTCCCAGCAGAATCGAAGCCAGCATCGGCGCGATCGACAGCGGCATAATGAAGTCGAGCACAGAAGGCGGCAGCAGGTGCAGGTTGACTGTGGCGTAAAGAAGTCCCTTTCCGACGATTAGCGGCAGGACGGAAAGCGTAACCAGCAGCATGACCTGCTGACGGCTGCGCAGCAGGGTGGGCAGTATGATGCCTGCCAAGGCGGCGGTTAACGCAAGGCCCAGTAACAGCAGAAGGCCGTTTCCGGTCAGTCGTTGAACGCGTTCGGAAGAGGTCTCGAGTTCGCTGAGCCGCTTTTCGTGTGCGGTCAGCCACCGGAGCGCCTGCTCGCTGACGGTTGTTCCGCTGCGAATCAGAATCGTGCCGGCCGGTACGGTTTCGGTTACCGGATCAACCAGCGCGACGGTTTGTGCGCGGCGCGCGGCGGTTTCAGCCGCGTCATAAACCAGATTGGGCCAGAGCCATTGTGAAATTTGTAAGCGGAGAATTTCTTCATTGCGGCTTTCGCGCGGTAGATTTTTGGTGATATCCGCCACCGTTATCTTCAGTACGCCGGACTGCAACAGGAAGCTGTCGAGTGTACGGATCACATCGGTTTTCCCGCCGCGCAGGGCCACTTTGCCGGCCGGCGCGATGCCGTTGAAGCCGGTTTGCGCATCGCCGGCAGAAATGATTCCGGTGTTAATCGTATTGGACAGCGCGGTGAAAATGACCGACTGCACGTTCGTTACATTGCTTCCGGGAAAGAGTCTTTCCAGCTGATTGGTTGACAGCACCGTTCGCGCATTGTCCAGTGCGGATGCATCAATGGTGAAAACCGGCAGAACGGTATCGGCGGCGGCACGATGTTTGGCTTGTGTGGCGGTGATGTTTTCAGCGATAAAATCTACGGAGGCGGCAATGGTATTCGGGGCCTGTTGTCCAACCATCAGTTGCTGGGGACGCAACAGGCGGCCGCTATAGAAGAATGCA
>JAQUXG010000052.1 GCA_028692515.1 Kiritimatiellales bacterium
GAAAAAATCGCGCGCTTCATCGCCGCCTTCGCGCCGATCCTGCTGATGATCGGCCTCGGTGGAATTTACATCGAAATCAAAACGCCCGGCTTCGGCCTGCCGGGCATCACCGGCACCGCCGCACTGGTTCTCTTTTTCTTCGGCCATCACATCGCGGGGCTGGCCGGAATGGAAGATGTCGTGATTTTTATCATCGGCTTCACGCTGCTTTTCATTGAAGTATTCGTCACGCCCGGGTTCGGTGTGCTCGGCATCAGCGGCATCGCGCTGATCCTCGTCTCCCTGCTCAGCGCCATGACGTGGAAAATCCCGGGCCATGTTCTTCCGGCGCCGGATCTGGACACACTTCAAGTCGCCATTCGCAATCTGGCGTTCGGCGCGCTTGGAACCGGCGTGCTGGGCTTTTTCGCCGGGAAATATCTTCCAAAATCACGGATCTTCCGACCGATCGTTCTCAGTCAGAGCACCACCAAAGCGGAAGGCTTCACCGCGGCTCAGGATCGCTATGAACTGCTCGGCAAAGAAGGCCTTGCCGAAATGAATCTGCATCCGGCGGGTCGCGCGCTCTTTAACGGCGCGCACGTCAATGTCATCACTCGCGGCGAGTTCATCGAAAAAGGCTCTGCGGTGCGCGTGATCGAAACCCACGGCGCCCATATCGTCGTCGAAAAAATCTAAAGTTCCAATGTTCGGAAAACTATTTCATTAACGAATCATCCATAGAAAAACCCCATACTTTTAAAAGTGCGGGGTTTTTTGTTGTATTCGTCTTTAGATGAACAGTTTACAAATATTATCTTGGGAGTTTGATTTTACGGCGAATGTAAGCGGGCACATCGAGGTCTTCCCCGTTCCAGATCGTGCGCTCCGCATCCCCGAAACTTTTCGACCTCGGCTTGAGCAGACTGGAAAGCTCGCCTTGCTTTCCGTTTCCGGCCGCCGACTTCAGGCCGCCGTGGCCGTCATCCACCATTGGCTCTTTCCACGCTTCAGCGGCCAGCACAATAACGGAAATCCGCCCCGCAAAAGCCGGATCGGTTGCAATCCCCATTTTGACCCAGCAGGTTTCGCTCTTCGGCGTAAGTGAATCGACGATTTGCTGAACTTCGCACAGCTTCAGATCTTCGCCGCCGGTGATGCCGATAATCATGCCGGGTGCCTTCTCAAAGATACCGCTGCCTTTAACCAGCGGATGAGCAAGCAGCGAATCGATCACCGAATCAGCGCGCCCTTCGCCGGTCGCGGTGGCACAGGCAAAACGGCAAAACGCATCGCAACTGCTGAGCATGGTATGCAGCGAAGTGAAGTCGAGATTACAGACACTGCCGGGACAGGCCAGCAGACGCCAGAGCCCAATCAATCCGGCACCTAGAATCCGGCTGCTGCGTTCGAGGCTTTCTTCAAGAAGGATGTCACCGTCCGGCTGAATCAGGGCGTTGGGCATCTCTACAATCGCATCAGTATAGGTGCGCATGCGGCGGATTGCGCTATGGGCTTTGCCCTGCGCCACAATGCCTTCAAAGGGAAACGGGAGAATCGTAAAAAACAGTGTGGTCGCACCGAAGCCGCGCGCCATGCGGGCCACCACAGGCGCCGCGCCGGTGCCGAACCCGCCGCCGAGACCGGTGATCACGATCAGTAGATCAACCCCGCTCAGCAAAGCTTCCATCTGGCCGGTGGAACTTTCTACACACCGACGGCCGACTTCAAGATCGCCCCCAGTGCTCATCCCATCTGTCAGCGCCTTGCCGACCACAACACGGTTTTCGATGGCGGTGCAGTTTTCCAAGGTTTGGAAATCGCAGTCCATGACGGCAAATTCCATGCCCTCCGGCGCGCGCGGCGCGATCCGCGCCAGCGTATTGCAACCGGCGCCGCCCAACCCCAATACTAAAATTTTCTTTGTTTCACTCATGATTTCCGCCCCAAAGTTTTGAAAGCCAGACTTTCCATACGGTGCGGATCGGATCGGCCGGTTTAATCTGGCTGGCGGCATAGCGTACACAACCGATGGCGGCGGCAAAACGAGCACCTTCCTGCTTGGTGGAAAGTCCCACGCAGTCGTAGATGCGCCCGATCTGACACGGCGCGTTAAAAACCTGCTGCGCCAGATCGGCGATGCCCTCCATCGCCGTGCCCCCTCCGGTCAGAATCACCCCGGCATTGAGCTGGCCGGAAAGTCCGTCGTGTTCGATCTTGTCGGCAATGAGTTTAAACATCTCTTCGATGCGGGTGTTGATGATGGTATGCAGCGTCGCGGCGCGCACGACCCGCCCGCTGAATCCGCCTTCAGCCGGAATCGAAATATTCTGGTCGCTTTGCAGCCGGTTAATCAGCGCGCTTCCGGAATCTTTTTTGAGCGCTTCGGCCTGCCGGCGGTTCAGGTTCAGTCCGCTGGCGATATCCGCCGTAATATGGTCGCCGCCAACCGCGATCGATCCCGCAAGTTTGACCAGTCCCGCGTTGAAAACAATGTAGTCGGTCGTGCCGCCGCCCAGATCAATCACAATCACCCCGGCGCGTTTCTGCTCGGGAGTGAGCACGGCCAGCGCGGAGCAGAATCCACCGAAGGCCGCATCGGCGCAAACAACCGGCACATTTTCGGTCAGTTTTTTCAAATTTTCAACAACGGCCCGCTGACCGTGAATCAGAAGCATTCCGACGCGCAGTTCTTCGGCCAGCATCCGCTCTGGATTGACGATGCCGCCGCGCCCGTCGACTTCAAAATTCTGTTGCAGGGTGTGCAGGCGAATGCGCTCGTCCGAAAGAGGAATTTTACGGGCAACTTCGAGTGCCTGATCGATGTCTTCACGGGTGATTTCGCCGCCGGGTTCGTCATATTCATTCAGTACAGGGATTCCGCCGATATGCAGCAGACTTTCCGCCCGCCCGCCGGAAGCCGCCAGATAAACGCTTTCGCCGATTGATTTATGCGCGACGGTTTCCGCCGCCTCCATGGCGCGGCGCACCGCCTCAAGCGCGAGTTCAAAGTCCACAATTTCGCCTTTGCGCACGCCGCGCGATTCGCATTCGCCCAGTCCGGCGACCATCAGGCCGCCGTCTTCGCGAACTTCTGCCATCAGGACTTTGATGGTTGTTGTGCCGATTTCAAGGGCAGTAATCAGAGGAGCCGCCATATAAATCCTTATTCGTAAGGGACCGTAGGGACGTTGCGTCCATCGGGAACCAGATCAATTGTTTTCAGACGCTCTCCCCGCTCTTTTGCAATCTGCAACGTACTGACCAGTCGAACCAGTTTTTCAACGGCAGAGTGCTGAGGAAACCGCACGGTTGTCTCGCCGTTGACGAGAACCGTCACAAAATCGGGATAACGGACATCAAAACGGTTAAACGCCAACTGAGAGCCCAGACTCAGCTGATCGGCAGCGGTCAGGATATCGAGACACTGGCGGATGCCGGATTGTTCGATCCGGCTGCCGGGCCGAATGCCATCCAGTTTTAAACCCTCGATCAACGGAAGCGACGCTCCGCTTTGCGTCATGGGCAGGACAACTCCGCTACGATCAAGCAGGAACGGAAGCGCACGGCGATTCCACTTGATCTGTGCGCGGGGAACGCGCTCAACCACGTTGATCGTCAGCGTGTCGGGAAGCTGTCTGGAGATGGCCACCGATTCAACCAGAGGGACTTCCTCCAGCCGGGTGCGCAACTGGTTGAAATCCACACAGAACAGATTGGTTCCGGTTTGAAGGCCGGCATATTCCTGAAGTTGCGCCGGAAGAAGCCGTCCGTCCGTGGTAATATTGATCGTCTTCAGCTCGAATCTCGAATTGCGGGAGAAGAACAGAGAGCCGGCATACTTGAGGCCGATGAAAAGACCAGCCAGAAGCACTGCGGCGGTCACGCCCAGAAGAAGAACTACGACCGTACGCCGGAGAACCGTTTTTTTCGCGGGCCGGGTTTTCGTCTTACTGTAGTACCGTTTCGGGGTTTTTCGTCTTTTTGCGGCCATTCCATTCTCCGTCAATGTGCGTGAGGCCTTTATAACGAAGCGGTTTTCATGATTCGATCACAAAGCGCTGAAAACTCAATTCCGGCCTCCGCCGCAGCCTTGGGAAGCAGGCTGTGCGAGGTGAACCCGGGAATTGTGTTGAGTTCGAGTACATACGGCTCGCCTTCCGGCGTCATCCGGAAATCGACGCGGCCAAACCCTCGAGCGCCAAGTGCCGCGAACGTCTCCAGCGAGAGTTTTCGCATCCGTTGCGCGGATTCCTCGCTGAGCTCGGCGGGAATGACATAGCGAGTGGTGTCCACTTTGTATTTAGCCGTGTAGTCATACCACCCCGCCGCCGTCACAATCTCAACGATCGGCAGAACCTCGCCATCGACCACACCAACGGTAAACTCACGGCCGGGAATAAAACGTTGTACCATAATTTCGTCGTCATACTGCCAGGCATCTGCCAGAGCCAGCGGCCATTCCGACTCATCAAACACCAGCGAGCAGCCGACGCTCGACCCCTGACGCGGCGGCTTCACCGCGACCGGCGGCAGCATCGTCGGCGCGTCACCCCGGCACAGCACTTCACTTGCCGGAACCGGAACCCCGGCTTTACGCAGACACTCTTCGGTCAGTATTTTATCAAAGGAAATCCGGCTGGATTCAATATCTGCGCCGACATACGGAAGTCCCAGCTCCGTCAGCCGCGCCTGCGCACCGCCGTCCTCGCCGAACGTTCCATGCAACGCGATAAACACCGCGTCAATGCCCGCAGGAACGGTAAACCCGGGTGTGGTCACATCGATTTCGGTCACGGTATATCCGGCTTTACGCAATCCGTTGGCAATCGCCGCACCGGATTCAAGGGAGACTTCGCGCTCTGCAGAAAAGCCGCCCTTCAGGACGGCTACGTTTTGAAATTTCTTTTGCATGGGGTACATCCTAGTGAACGGTAAAATCGCACACAATCGGCAAGTGATCAGAAAAGAGAACATTCGGCATCCAGCAGCGCTCCACGCTGATATCGGGGCTATGCAGAATAAAATCGAGATGCCGCTTCGGCTTCCAGCTCGGAAACGTCGGTGAGTTGGCCGCATGGGCATTCACAAGTCCCGTCGCCGCCTGAAAAAGTCGAATCTCCTGCTCACCCCACAGCGCATTGAAATCGCCGGCAATGATATGCGGTTTTTTTACCGTCTTGAGCAGATCGTACAGATCGCCAAGCTGACGGTGGCGCAGGCGGGAACTCAGCGCCAGATGGATCAGGAAAAAGCTGACCGTTTCCATTTCCAGCTCAATCACCAGCTTCTTCGCGCCGCGATCGAAATAATGGAAGGTTTCCTTATGTTCTCCATCGCGCACCACAAAGGCGTTGCCCTGCTGATTCAGAAGCGGGAAATGGCGCGTCAGCGAATTTTCACCGTACTTCGAGCGATACACATGGTAATGCCCAAGCCGATCCGCAATCGTCTCCGCCTGATTCATTTTTCCCGAACGGTATGAACCGGCATCCACTTCAACCAGCCCGGCCACATCCGGCTTTAAATCCTGCAGAAACTGTGTAATCCGCTCGAAATTTTTACCGGTATGGCGCAGATAACCGTTCAACGGAAAATGGATCTTCTTTCCGCCTGTTCCATATCGAATATTATAAAGTACAAATCTCATCGCCTCGCCCATTCTGCAATTTTTTCAATGTCACCGGCGCCGATGATCAGGAGAACATCGCCCGCGCGCAGCCCGCACTGAACATCCTGCCATACTTTTTCCAATGATTGGAAAAATACTACCTCAGGTTTTCCAATGTTTGGAAACTTTTCGAGAAGATCTTCACTCGTACCGCCCGCCAGCGGCTTTTCCGAAGCGGCATAGACCGGCAGAAGCCACAGCTTTTCCAACCCCTGGAACGCGGGCGGAAAATCGTCCATCAGCGCTTTGGTTCGGGTGTAACGGTGCGGCTGAAAAACCCCAAGCAGACGTTTTGGCTTCAGCGTTTCGAGCGTCGTCTCAATCAGCGTGCGAATCTCCGTCGGATGGTGCGCGTAGTCGGAAATAATCGTGTATTCGCCCTCAAACACCTTCTCAAAACGCCGCCGCACCGGTTTGAGGTCTGCCAGGGCTTGCGCGATGTCCTCTACGGATTTCCATTGCTGACAAACAGTCGTAGCAGCCATTGCATTCAACCGGTTATGACGCCCCGGCAATGAAACTTGAAACTTGAAATCTGAAATCTGAAATCCATACGGCACTGCTTTTTCGTTTCCAGAACAGAGTCGAGTGGCGGCTGGATCTTCGGCGCAGTAAACGATTTTCTGTTTGGTGTTGGCGATAAAGGTTTTGAAACAGGATTCAAACGCTTCGACATTCGCATGGTGTTCCATGTGGTCGTATTCAATGTTGGTGATGACCGCGATATCCGGATGGTAGTTTGCGACGGTCCCGTCGCTTTCATCGGCTTCGACCACCATAATTTCGCCGTCTTTCGCGACGCCGTCGAAGCCGGGAACTTCGCCGCCGATGCAGTAGCCGCAACCGAGAATCTGCGCGATCATCGATGTGGTCGTGGTTTTACCGTGCGTTCCGCTAACGGCAATGGTGAAGCGGTCGCGCAAGAGTGCAGGCAATACTTCGCCGCGCCGATGAACGGGAACGGACGCGTTTTTTACATCGGGGTGGCTGTCAGCTACGGCGGTACTCCGAATGATCCATTCGGTACCGGTCGGAACCTCCTCTTGAATGATGATTCCTTTTTCGCGCAACCAGGCCGTTTGGCGGTTTTCCTGCTCATCCGCACCGGATACGCAATGCCCGTGTTCTTTGAGCAAGAAGGCGAGTCCGGCCATGCCGATGCCACCGATACCCAGCATATGAATGCGGCGGGGTGCTGAAAGCAATCTACAGACGGGGTCAGGCCTTGACTTTTGCTGTTTAGCAAAAGTCAAGGCCTGACCCCATTGAGGATGATCTATCGGCGAGCGCATTCTTCGACCACCCCGGCAAGGATTACGGCAGCGTTCAGAGGAACTTTGCGCGCGGCAGAACGGGCGCGCATTTTTTCAAGCCGGGACGGATCCTTGATCTGCTCGGCCAGATAACCGGTGAGCCACTCGACGGTCATATTGCTTTGTTGAACCACATCGGCGGCGCCGAATTTTTCGAGCGCGCAGGCATTAGCGGTCTGATGATCGCTGGCGGCATGCGGATAAGGAATCAGAAGAGCGGGCAGTGCAAACACACCGAGTTCGGCACAGGTGGAGGCCCCTGAACGACAGATGGCCAGCGTGGTTTTTTCGTAGAGTGAAACCATGTCGTGCGTAAAGGCATGAACCTCGGCGTTCACGCCGGCAACGCGGTAGTGCTCCCGAACGGTTTCTTCATCCGCCGGGCCGGTCAGATGCGTGACGCTAATCGCCGGATTTTTCAACTCGCAGACCGCTTCGGAGACCATTTCGTTGATCGCATGAGCACCCAAACTGCCACCCATCACCAGAAGATGGAAACCTGACTTCTGACTCCTGATGCCTGATCCCTGAATCTCCGGCCTCAGCGGCATGCCGGCAGAAACAGCGTTCATGCCTTTGAGGTGATAACGGGTTTCTTCAAAGCAAATGGCGATGGCGCATGCTTTTCGGGCAAGCAGTTTGACCGCCCTGCCCGGCACAGCGTTGGCTTCGTGCAGAATGTACGGAATCCCCAGCAGGCGAGCGGCGAAACATGGCCCGATGGAGGCATAGCTGCCCATGGCGAGAACGACATCGGGCTGATGACGGATCATCACACGCCAGCAGCGGAAAACAGCACGGACTATGCGCAGTGCGGTGAGCACCGAGCGGAACGCGCCGAATTGAAATCCTTCGGACGGAATCGTAACGATTTTACCTTCCCAACCCTCGAGCGCCGTGTTTTCGCCGTCTTTACCGGCAAGCCAGAGAGTAACGTGGTGTCCGCGGTCTCTCAGAACGCGGGCGGTGGCGAGTCCGGGAAAAATGTGTCCGCCGGTTCCGCCACAGGCGATGGCGATATGCAGTTTGTCTTTCATGCGTAATCCGTAATGAGTACTGCGTAATGGAGAAATATCCCCGTCTCCGTATAATTACGAATTACGCGTTACTCGGTATTCTATCATTTCCAAAATCCGTGTTTTTTGAGCTCTCCGGGAAGATACAGCGACCCGGTGAAACAGACGAGACGCTTTTTGCCGGCGTCGAGCCAGTCGAGTGCAGGTTGTATTCCGGCGACGGGCTGGATGTCCATTCCGATTTTCGCGCCGATAGCGGAAATCTCTTCGGCGGACATGGCGCGCTCTCCGGGAAGCGTGAGCGCCCAGGCTTTTTCGACGGCGGGCTTCAGAGCGGTCAGGATTCCTTCGACGTCTTTGTCCTTCATGAAGCTGAAGAGCAGGCCTTTTCCAATGTTTGGAAAGGTTTCTTCCAAGGTTTGGAAAAGTGCGCGGGCACCGGACGGATTGTGCGCTCCGTCGTAAAGCACCGGCGGTTTTTGCTGAAGGAGCTGGAAGCGGCCGGGCCATTTGACGGCTTCGAGCCCCCTTTTCATCTGGAGGCGAATGCCTTCGATGTCGGCAAGGTCTTCGAGCGCGGCGACGGCGATACCGCAGTTTTCCATCTGAAAGGCTCCGGCGAGCGGCAGGCGGACGTTGGAATAGTCGTGTCCACTGGCTTCGATATTCAGAAGCTGATCGTCGCGGCGGCTTTCCAATGTTTGGAAAAATACAGCCTCGTCACTTCCAAGGATTGGAACTTTTTTCTCTTGGGCTTCTTTGTAGATGACGGCTTCGGCTTCGACAGGCATGGGGCCGCAGATGACGGGCGCGCCGGACTTGATGATTCCTGCCTTTTCCCCGGCGATTTTTTCGATGTCGGAGCCGAGATATTCCTGATGATCGAAGTCGATGCGGGTGATGACCGAAAGAACCGGCTGGATGACGTTGGTGGCGTCCCAGCGTCCGCCCATACCGGTTTCGATGACGGCATAGTCGACTTTTTCGCGTTTGAAATATTCGAAGGCCATGGCCGTCGAAATCTCAAAGAAAGTCGGCGGGCGGGTGGTTAAACTTTGCGCGGCGGCTTCGACATCGGCAATGAGCTGTTCCAAAACGGGGTCAGCAATCTCGCGTCCGTTAATTTGAAAACGTTCGTTGAAGCGAAAGAGGTGCGGCGAGGTGTAGAGTCCTGTTTTGAAGCCGGAGGCGCGTAAGACGGATTCGATCATGGCGCAAACGGAACCCTTCCCATTGGTTCCGGCGACGTGGATGCATTTGAGGGTTTGGTGCGGATTGCCGAGTTTTTCAAGCAGTGCAACAATGACTTCAAGGCCAGGCTTGATGCCGTAAGCGGTGCGGGCAAATAAATGTTCAATATTCAATTTTCAACTTTCAATGTTCACTGTTAGGAGAAACGTCCGACACGTCAGTTTCCAAAACTCCTTGTTCAATAGAACATTGAGAATTGTTTATTGAGCATTGTCGGTCATGTAGTCGAGGACCAGAACCAGACGGGCTTTGAGCTGCGGGCGCGGAACGACCATGTCGATGAGGCCGTGTTTTTCAAGGAATTCGGCGCGCTGAAAGCCTTCGGGCAGATCCTGCTGCGTGGTTTCTTTGATAACGCGCGGGCCGGCGAAACCGATAAGGGCACCCGGTTCGGCGACGATGATGTCGCCAAGCGTGGCGAAACTGGCCATGACGCCGGCCATTGTCGGATGGGTCAAAACGGGAATATACGGAAGGCCGGCTTTGGCATGGCGAGCGAGCGCGGCGCTGGTTTTGGCCATCTGCATGAGGCTGTAGAGGCCTTCGTACA
>JAQUXG010000053.1 GCA_028692515.1 Kiritimatiellales bacterium
CCGCTGTTGAACCCGAACCGATTCGTCTGCCGATCCGACTGGGGGTCGCCCAGATCGGAGAAACCGCACCGCCAAACGAACTGATTAATGCTCTGAAAAGACATCGCAACCTGATTGCAGATGTTGTCGAACTTCCGCTGGCGGGCGATCCGAACAGCAACCGGTATTACTATCAGAAACCTGACGTCAACACCGGCGATCTGATTCGGAAACAGGCGGGAACTCTACGCAAACTGGGACAGCAGATGGGTGCGGATTATATTCTGGTGATCGGCGGAAACATTGATTCGCATGTCGAAGCCCGGCCGGTTCAAGCCCTCGATTTGGCAATTCTTCCCGGGTTTATCATTCCGTCGCAGACCATCGAAATGACCGCGCGGGCCGGCGGAGCATTCATCAATGCGAAAAACGGACGGGTTGAATTTCTGCTGACGACAACATCAGAAACAACCAACAGCTGCCCGACGTTTTATGTCGACCAGAAGATGGAAGAAATGGCCATCGAACAACGTTCGACACTCAGTAAACAGCTCGCTGAAGAACTCGCCGCAAAGATCCTGTCTCGCAGGTAACTGAACAAACAAAGTGTTTCTTAAAAACCGGCAGCTTCTATACTGCCGCCCAATCCGAGGACATCTTATGACAAATAAATTGAGACTCTCACCGGCAACGCCTGCTCATCGCAATGACATTGATCGCATCCGGCATGATGTCTATGCCGCAGAACTCGGACAATTCACACACAGTCCTGACGGCCTTCTCAGGGATCGCCCCGAGGTCGAAAGCGTTTACATTACTGCCGTTCATGACGGCAAACTGGTCGGCTTCGTCGGCATCACGCCGCCCGCAAGCCCGCGTTACTCCGTGGATCACTATCTATCCCGCGGCAACGTCCCCGTTCAGTTCGACCAGCATTTATATGAGATTCGCGCACTTACGGTGATCGATCCGGCGCGCGGGTCACTGGCGGCTCCGGCACTGATGTACGCTGCATTCCGCTGGGTACAAAGCCGGGGCGGACAACAACTGATGGCCATTGGACACCAGAAGGTGGTCGATATGTATCTGCGCGCTGGAATGCAAAAAGCCGGACGGCCGTTTCAGTGCGGTAATCTCGAATACGAACTCTTGACGGCATCCATCCGTGCGATTAACGAAAAACTGACCCGCTTCAACGCCCGGTTGAACCGGCTCGAAAAACAAGTAGAGTGGCAACTGGACAGTCCATTCCATCGGCCTGCCGACTGTTATCACGGAGGTGCTTTCTTTAATGCCATCGGCAACCAGTTCGATGATCTGAATCGTCGAAACGAGATCATCAATGCCGATGTATTGGATGCCTGGTTCCCGCCGTGTCCTTCTGCCCGGCAGGCATTACAGGAACACCTCGACTGGATCATGCGCACCTCTCCGCCCAATCACGCGGAAGGTCTGGCGCAAACCATCGCCGAAGTCCGCGGCGTTGATGCCCACTGTATTCTTACAGGTGGAGGTTCTTCTCCGCTGATCTTTTTGGCGTTCCGGCAATGGCTGAAACCCACATCGCGAGTTCTGCTTCTCGATCCGACGTACGGTGAATATGCGCACGTTCTGGAAAAAGTCGTTGGCTGCAACGTCGAACGACTCAAGCTGGATAGAGATAACGAATATCGTCTGGACATGGAGGAACTCACCCGTAAGCTGGCCGAAGAATACGACCTGTTTGTCTGGGTCAACCCGAACAGTCCGACCGGGCAACATATTTCCCGAGCAGAAGCCGAAGCTTTGCTAAGCCGTTGCCCGCCGACCACGCGCGTATGGATCGATGAAACCTATGTCGAATATGCAGGTCGGGAGCAATCACTCGAATCGTTCGCGTCACAAAGCGCGAATACGGTCGTTTGCAAATCGATGTCCAAAGTCTACAGCCTGAGCGGACTGCGAGTCGGTTATCTTTGCGGCCCACCCGGCATTCTGGAACCGCTGCGTGCATTGACTCCTCCATGGTCGGTCGGCCTTGCAGCACAAGTCGCCGCTGTGCATGCGTTGAACTCACCCGGCTACTACGAAAAACTCTATAAAGAAACCCATCGCCTCCGCGCCCAACTGGTGGAAGGTCTGCAGCAAATCGGCATTCGGGAAATCATTCCCGGAATTGCCAACTTCATTCTCTTTCATCTGGAGGATCATCATCCAGATGCCGCAACCGTAATCCACCGCTGCCGTGAAAAAGGATTATTCCTTCGCGATGCCTCCGAAATGGGCTCCGGTCTGGGCAACCGGGCAATCCGTATCGCCGTCAAAGATGCCCAAGCCAACCACCGCATGCTCCAAATTCTGGGAACTGCCCTCTCTTCTGAAACGTCGCAGACACCATAACCCCGAGATCGATCATGCACTTTATTCCCTGGATATTAATTGCGTTACGAGCCCTTCTCCCGATCCTCATTTGGCGGATCGCCCATATTGACGCCCCCGGAATCCTTGCAGCCATCTGTATTTTTATTGCCGCACTGTCCGATGTCTACGACGGGAAAATCGCAAGAAAGATCGGCACATCAACGCCTGCGCTTCGGCGCACCGACAGCGTGGTTGACCTTTTCTTCTTAGTTTCAACGATCATACTTTTTGTTATGTACCACGCCCCCATCAGCCGCCCGGCTGCATCTGCCATTACACTCATGTTTCTGATGAGCATCACTGGACATGCGATTGCGCTCATCCGGTTCAAACACAACGCCGCTGTTCACTCAAAGAAGCTCAAAATATACGCCGTATTCGTATACATTGGATTTTTCTTCGCCTGGATCACTGGGAGCCTGTCTCCCTGGATTTTCATCGCACTGGCCGTCGGCATCATCGCCGAAGCAGAAAGACATTGGATTCTCCTCCGATCCAAAACAGAACCGATTGATATCTCCACATTGGAGGATGCCCGCAATCACAAAAAGCCTTCATAAACACATTGAAATCGGAGAAAAGAATAAGGTGCGGCTACGTAAAGTAATTCTATTTCTCTACCGCCAGTAATCAGCTACGCTGAATACGTTTTTTTTTAAAAAGCATTAACGAAAGAATAAAGATGAAGTTGCCCGACACCGTCCGGTTCATAAAGGCCTATATCAAATCCATGCGGCTGTATTATGCGTTTATCACGGGAATCGCAGGATGGATCGGTGTCTCGTTTTACAATTTCTGCATGCCGGAACAGTTCAGCTGGGCGAGAAACTCATTATTGCTGATCATGCTTTTCCTGAGCTGGGGGATCAATCAGATCGTTAACGATTACCTCGGCCTTCCCGAGGACCGAATCAACGCGCCGAACCGTCCGATGGTTACCGGCGAACTCAACCCCCGCATAGCCATGCGGGTATCCGCAATTTTGATGACCGGCGTGATCGGAATCTCATGGGTACTGAACCCGTGGGCGATTGTTCCGGTTATTCTGGGTGTCGTTTTAAATGTTGTCTATGAGCACGCGAAAGCGTGGTCTTTAACGGGCAACGTGATCTTCGGCCTGTCGATTTCCATGTGCACCGCATACGGCTTTCTGGCAGCAGGGCCATTACCGTCTCCAGTCTTTACCAGCCAGCGCATCTGCGTTCTGGCTCTGGTTGCTATTCTCAACGGACTGATGACCTACTACACTTACTTCAAAGATTATGCTGGCGACAAGGCCGCAGGGAAACACACCTTCGTCGTTCGATACGGACTGAATGTGGCCCGCCATGCGGGTCTTTTGGGAGCTTTTCTACCCACCATCACCTTTTTCATTTTTGTACAGACCGGATGGTTTCCTCTGGAATCCATTCTGTATCAGCGCGATTTTGTTTTCTGCGGCATCATGACGCTCTTTCTGCAATTGTGGACGGCACTGCTGTTCTTCAGACATCCGGAAGGTGATCGAACCTATTTCAGCCTATCAACAAATATCCGCGCCTGCGTGGCGGGGCAAATCACCTTGATTGCGATATTTAACGGAACACTGGCGCTCTATTTATTGTCGGCCAGTTATGTGTTTATCGGGTTCCTGTTTGATCAATACAAGGACGCCAAATCATGAGCACCCCGCACTTCCAGACCGGTCTGCTAAAAGGGTTGATCTACCTGCGCATCATCCTTCACATCCCGTTTTACTACGGGGTTCGGCCCCGTTATTTTTCATCGCCCGTTGCCTACATCCGGTTTCTTCGCCGAGCGTTGCAACTGCTGCTCGTATTCCGGCATAACAAGATCGTCCGTGTGTTTAACGGCTATAAGCTTCATCTCTACCTTCCGGCCTACCCGTCCAAAGCCTTCTTTTATGCGATTGAAAGCAAGCTGCTGAAATCCCCTCCCGGCCCGACTACCGTCGTTTTCTCCATGACCAAAGCCTGCCCGTACCATTGCAAGCACTGTTATCAAAAAAAGGATGGATCTTGGGATTTAGATGAATCCCTGATGATTCAAACAGCTCTGGCCGTGAGAGACACCGGCGTAGCGATGTTTGATATTGAGGGAGGAGAGCCTTTCACCCGCTATTCCAAATTGCTCAAGCTGGTTCAATCGCTCGATAATCGTAGCGAAATTTGGGTCAATACAACCGGAGCACAGGTCAAACCGGGAATGTTGAACGAGCTGAAAACGGCTGGCTTATTTGGCATCATGGTTTCGATTCATTCGCCGGATCGCGCAAAACATGATGCCTTTACCGGAGTTCCGGGCTCTTTTGATGTCGCCTGCGCCATCATGAAAACCGGTCGGAGCGCGGGAGTTGTAACCGCATGCAATTCCGTTCTCTCAGAAGATGATATTCGCAACGGCGAACTGGATCACCTCATGGAGCTGACACGCGAGCTGAATTGCGATTTTGTGCAACTCATCCATCCCAAGCCGTCTGGACTGTGGATTGGGAAAAGAGACGGAATGCAAACGGATCCAAAAATTATTCAGATAATTCAACAGGAGCATGTTCGGTACAACGGACGCTCTATGCATGCCTATCCGGCGCTGGCGGCGCAGGTCTTTGAGGAACAGCGAAGCGTACTTGGGTGCACTGCCGGAGCCGCCGACCGATACTACATCGGGGCTGGCGGAGAAGTCCAACCTTGCGAATTTCTCAATATTTCCTTCGGCAATGTACATGAAGAATCGTTCGCCATCATCTTTGAGCGTATGCGCTCATTCTTTAAAACCCCTGGCTCTGACTGGCTTTGCTGCACTCAAGCAGATGCCATTCAGCAGTTATTCGCGAAGCATGACATTACACAAACGCCCCTTCCGTGGAAAATTACCCGGGAACTGGTTGGAACGTGGGATCGAGGAGCTCCGACCCCCATCTATAAAAAACTCGGCATTTACTCATGAACATCACTCTCATCAAAAATCCATCTTCCCGGTCGGGGAAAGGCCGACGGCTTTGGCCTATCTGGGAAGATGAATTACACAACCGGGGGATTGTATTTGAATCTGTCATCACCGAGCAAACGGGCGATGCATTCCAAGCTGGTAAAACGGCAACGGGAGCGAGGATCCTTGTCGCTGTAGGCGGTGACGGCACGATCAATGAGGTGCTGGACGGAATCATACAATCCAATAATCCCGATCTCAGCCTGGGAGTTCTTTACGCCGGAACCAGCCCCGATTTCTGCCGGTTTCATGGCATTCCAACCGAACCTCATAAAGCAATTCAATGTCTGCTGAGTCAAAAACCCAAAAAAGTCGATGTGATTCGCATCCATTACATGAAAAGGGACGGGATTCAACATACCGCCTCTTTTGCCTGTGGATGCAACATTGGACTGGGAGCTTCTGTCGCAAATTTTGCCAATCACTGGCGCAAGCGATTCGGTGATACGCTGGGAACCGGGTGGGGAGTTGTCCACTCGATTGTACGAACCCAGCCCGTCGATCTGTTGCTCGAAATCGACGGGGTTCAAAAACAAATCAAACAGGTTAACAATCTCTCGATTTTAAAGAACCCGCATATTGCATCCGGCCTCAAATTAAATGTCGACCTCCAACCGGACGACGGAAAAATGTTACTCGTCGCCATTCATGGACAAACCCGCAAAGGCCTATGTGCATTATTGCCCGCTTTTTATTCAGGGGAAGCCGCCGACTCGACCGCCGTTTTTATGCAATCATGCTCTACAATCAGCGTTCACTCGCCGGCCCAGCAAGCCGTTGAATTTGATGGCGATGATCGGGGTTTTCTGCCGATAATTGCGCAAATTCTGCCGCGCGCTTTACAACTTATTGGAGGCTCTCATGACGGAATATGAATTGATCCGCGCCATTGCAACGAACTTTCCGAGAAGTAAGCAACAGCTAAACGGCCTCTTCGAATGTGATGCGGAACTGATCCGCATCGGCGGGCAAATTTGGGGGCTTTCCATGGATGAATTCAGCCCCGAGGAAGATTTCTTCACATCGGATCAACCCAAAATCCTTGGTGCAAATCTTGCGGTGGCGACACTAAGTGATCTTTTTGCTGCCGGGGTTGAGCCCCGTTTTTTCATGCACTCTCTCTCTGTCCCAAAAAATGTGAGCCCATCATTTCTGGAATCTCTGACGGCTGGCATGAAGTCGACGCTTGGTCGGGCGGACTGTTTCCTTTGCGGAGGCGATCTTGGAACATCCGAAACCTGGCGGTACTGCGGATTTGCCATGGGGCCGGTCAGTACCGCTACCCCGATAACCCGCAAGCTGGCCGACACCTCGAAAACACTCTGGATTACAGGACAACTGGGCGATGCCAATCTGGCAGTCCTGAACAAGACATCCACCCCGGCGTTTGAATTACGCCTCCGGGAAGCGAAACTTATCCGAAAATACGCAACCGGATGCATAGATACCAGCGGAGGCCTGATGGATGCGCTATGGACGCTTCACCGCCTGAACCCGCACCTGCAAATCAATCTTCATGTTGAAAAAATTCCCTTTGCACACGAACTCCGCGAGTGCGCACTGCCGCCGGGCATTCCTCTTGAGGCCGCACTGGTCGGCGGTGCAGGCGAATATGAATTGCTGTTCGCAACTCCAAGTGACTTGTCCAGCTCGGCAAGAACCGAGCTGGAGTCCATGGACATGACCGCGATTGCCGATCTTTACATAAACACACCGCATGACCTGTTGATCTGCCGAAATAATAAAGCCATTCGCACCATGACAACCCCGCCGCCGTGCCCGCGGGAAATTGGATCGCTAACAGAATATGTCCATGCGGTCGCGAGCTTTGCCACCACTCTATTCAGGGAAAGTCCGTAAATGAACCCATGTGTGGCCATAAAAGATGGCGGACTATTTACGCCACTTAAACTGCAGAATATCACCCTCAAAAACCGAGTGCTTCGATCGGCTACGTATGAAGGCCTGGGCGATCCAAGCGGTTGCCCTCGCACCGAATTGGCCAACGTATATCGCAACCTGGCGCAAGGAGGCGTGGGCGCAATCATCACCGGATTTGTCTACACTTCACAGGCAGGACGAGCCATGCACCCCAGCCAGTGCGGAATCGATGACGACAAAAAAACTGAAGAGTGGAAAACGATCATCGAACAGGTAAAAAACGATTTTCCGGACATTCGTTTTTTCATGCAACTGGCTCATACAGGCCGGCAAACCCGGAGTGAAGTCACCGGTCAGCCGGCGGTCGGTGTCTCCTCAAAAAAATGCACCTATTTTCGGCAACCCGTAACCGTGCTTTCCTGCAACGAGATCGAAACCATTATCCGGGAATTTGGACAAGCCGCGCGCCGGGCAAAAGCCGCCGGGTTTGATGGCGTACAGCTACACGCCGCCCACGGATACTTGATTCACCAGTTTCTTTCGCCATGGACAAACACCCGACGCGATCGCTGGGGTCATCCGCATCTATTTCTTGAAGAAACGATTCGCGCTGTTAAATCCTCCTGCGGTCAAAATTTTCCTTTGTTGTTAAAATTGAGCGCGGCGGATGACAACACTCCGGGAATCCGTCTTTCAGACACGATTGAAACGATCCAACGAATGGAATCATTTCATATCGATGCCGTCGAAATCAGTTATGGAACAATGGAATACGCTCTTAACATCATCCGGGGCACATGCCCTGTTGATCTGGTCCTTCATGCCAATCCCCTGTTCAACAAAACTCCGCGCATTTTCCGCAACCTATGGAAAATTTTCAGAGAAAAGTCGTACACATCCCGGTTCATTCCGTTTGATAAAAACTACAATATGGAAGCAGCGGCCCAAATCAAAAAAGCAACCTCACTCCCCGTTATCGTCGTGGGCGGTATTCGCGATAAAGAGTCCATGATAACTGCCCTGACGACATACGGGTTGGATGCAATTTCGCTGTGTCGCCCATTGATCTGCGACCCCGATTGGCCTCAAAAAATAAAGGCCGGACTCTCCCTCGGATCCGCATGTACAAACTGCAACGTTTGTACAATCCAGTGCGACAGCCCGCAACCACTTCAATGCCATCAAAACATGAAAAAGGAACTACGATGACGGAAGAGGCCCCCATAAAGAATTTCGAGAATTTTACCTCCCAAAACGGCCAGGCGGATATTTTTCAAAAAGCACATGATCTGGACACGTTTTTGCGCTCCACGACCCCGGGCTATCTGGATGGTCTTGGCCTTCAGATTTTGGGGCCCATGACCAGCAACGTTAAGATTCAAGAAAATGACAACGTCATCCATGACGTAATTATGATGGGATCAAATTCGTATCTTTCACTCACCACGCATCCGCGCGTCGTCGAAGCCTGCAAAACCGCTACAGATCAATATGGGTACGGCATGGGAGCCGTCTCCCTGTACGCTGGCACAAGCCCGCTGCACCGCGAACTGGAATCCTTGATCGCCCAATTCTATGGAACCGAAGACGCCGTTCTTTTCCCTTGCGGGTACTCTGGAAATATCGGAGTCATCTCGGCACTCTGCGGCCCCGGCGATGTGATTATCAACGATACCGCAAATCACGCCTCTATTTTTGATGGTTGCGCACTGTCCGGTGCCGAAATTAAACTGTATCTCCATCGGAACATGCGCCATTTGGAGAAAATCCTGAAGCGGCTGCCCGCATCACAACAGGGACGTCTGATTGTGACGGATGGGGTATTTTCCATGCATGGAGACCTCGCCCCGCTGGACGAGATCGTTGCGCTCGCCCGCCAATACAACTGTCGCATTATGATCGACGAAGCGCACGGTGTCGGAGTTGTCGGCTCGACGGGGCGCGGCACCGCAGAACACTTCGGATGCACCCGTGAAATCGATATAATCTATGGCACATTGAGCAAAACACCGGGTGCCATAGGCGGTTATTGTGCAGGCTCCATCGCACTCACCCGCTATCTCCGCTATTACGCCCGCACCTATTTCTTTTCGACCAGCATTCCCGCCCCGATTGTGGCGGGCTTAGTCGAGGTATTCAAACTCATGATCGAAGATACCGCCGGACGAAAAGAACTCATGGAAAACGTGCGGTATATGCTGACGGGGCTTAAAGCTCTCGGATTCAACACCGGAGAAACCAAATCGGCCATTATCCCACTGATTATCGGCGACGAAGAAAAGCTGGGTGCCTTCCAAAACGATCTCCGGCGAAACGGACTCTTTACCAATGTCGTAACCTATCCAGCCGTGCGCCGTAAAGAATGCCGGCTCCGCCTGAATGTTATGAACACGCTAACCCGCGAAGAAATGGATCGCGCACTCAACCTCCTGAACACCTTCGGAAAAAAATATTCCATCATACCATGAAA
>JAQUXG010000054.1 GCA_028692515.1 Kiritimatiellales bacterium
GAAGTCCGCTGCACCTTCGGGCCGGACCCGGGCGAGGGAAACTTTTCCATCGTCCGGACCGGGAATCAGCCAGGAGAGAATCGGGTTGATGCTGCGGTCGCCCGCAATCACGCCCAGTTCTATTTCCGGTTCCTTCAGCCGGAGCGGCAGGCTGTCGGTTCCGGTTCCCAGCTGATTCCCGGCCGGTCCGTTTATCCATTGATAAAGTTTAAGTCTGCCCAGTTTATCAGGCACTTCGCTGCCGCGCGTCGGCGGCGCGAGCATGACGGTTTTTCCAAGGTTCGGAATTTTGTGATCCTGCAGATAATTTTTCAGCAGGATCCCGCCCATCGAATGAGTCACGAAATGGATTTTTCCAGACCTTGGAACTTTTTTTTCCAAACCTTGGAAAACTTCTGCGGTGAGCTCCTCGACGGTTGCGGAGCGCGACGGATAGTTGACGTTGATCACGCTGTAGCCGTCTGCTTTCAGCGCGGCTTCCATCTTTCGCATCGAGCGGTCTGTCCGGCACAGGCCATGAAGTAAAACCACGGTTTCGTTGCGCAGCTTGTGTTGCGGCTCACTCGGAGAGTTCGCCCTACCTAAAAATGCGGCAACCAGAAGAATTAAAATGAGGATTATGAATTTCATTTTTGCGTTCCTTGCGTTCTTTTGCGGTTAAAGATTTCCCGCCAGTTCGCGCAGAGCGCAGAAATCGAGTTTGCCGGTTCCAAGCATTGGAAACCCGGGAACAGCGACGAAGCGGTTGCGGCGCGGAATCCACAGATTCGGCAGGCCGCTCCCACGCAAGCTGTCATGCAAGACATCGGCATCACCCGCTTCTGGTGTGTAGCAGACGGCAAGCTGTTCGCCTTTGTCGTCATCGAGAACGCTGACGACTGCGACGCACGGCGTGTCGGTCGCGCAGGCCTTCTGCAGGAGTTCTTCAATCGCGCCGTGCGGAACCATTTCGCCGCCGATTTTGCTGAAGCGAGCCAAGCGGTCGGAGAGTGTAATGAAGCCTTCGTCGTCGAGGCAGGCGATGTCGCCGGTGTTGTACCAGCCGCCGCACAGAACTTCGGCGGTTTTTTCCGGTGCGTTGAGATAGCCCTGCATAACGTTCGGCCCCTTGACCCACAGCAGTCCGCTTTCGCCGGGGGGCAGAATGTCGCCGCTTTCCGGGTCGATGATGCAGGTTGCGATGTTTGGCAGCGGATGTCCGGCGCTGGCCGGTTTATTGCCGGTGACGCGGAAGTTGTCGATGCTGTGATTGGGCAGACTGAGCGAGATGACCGGCGACAGCTCGGTTGCGCCGTACCCTTGAAGCGGCCGGAGTTTAAATTTTTCTTCAAACGAGTCGGCCAACGCCTCGGGAAGTTTTTCGCCGCCGGTCATGACATAACGCAGGCTTTTGAAATCGGCCGGGTCGGCTTTGCGCAGATAGGTTTGTAACAGCGTCGGTGTGGCGAGAAGCGCGGTCCGCTGCTCATCGCGGACGAGTTTCACAACCTGAGCAGGCTGCAGCGGGTTGGGATGATAGACTGTTTTAACGCTGGTCAGCAGCGGCCACCAGAGTGTGCCCAGAGTTCCGAACGAGTGGAACAGCGGCAGAATTCCAGCGATGGAATCGTTGCGGTTGAACGCGATGACGTTCTGAAGCGAATCGATATTTGACAGCAGATTGGCGTGGCTGAGCATGACGCCTTTGGGTGTACCGGTGGAGCCGGACGAAAAGATGATGCAGGCTGTATCATTCGGGTTGATCGCTTTCACACGGGCAAAGCGGGCGCGCAGCAACGCGAAAATCTGTTCGCGGACACTGATACTGATCAGCAGCTCTTCAATATAGAGCAGCTCGACCGGCAGTTCCGGCAGGCCGGATTTTTCGATGAACTTGCGCGAGGTAATGATGTGGCGGATACCGCTCTGTTCGATGGCATAACGCAGCGTATCAGTCGGAACTGTCCAGTTGAGATTAACGACAGTTTTACCCTGAAGCGTGAGTGCGACATTGGCGAGCGCGCCGGCGACGGTGGACGGAAGCAGGATGCCGATATTTTTTTCATCAGCAATGTGCGGGTGCAAGCGGCGGCCCAGCAGGGCGGAGGCGCTCAGCAGTTTGCCGCCGGTCAGGCTGCGTCCGGAGGTGTCGCTGACGAGTACGCGCTTCCAGTTCTTCCGGGCGCTGCGGACGAGACGATGTGCGAGCGTATTGCCGGGTTCGAGTGATTTTTCGATAGCGGTTTCGGCTCCAAGTTCAGTGATGATCTGGCGCACTTCAGGGGCCGTGACATCGGTCGGCAGCGGTTTGCCAAAACGGACGGTGACCGGATACGGGAATTTACGCGGGATTTTGAATCCCGGTTTGCCGTCGCGAAAGCTGAAGATGCTTCCCCACAGGTTATCGAGGTGTACGGGAATGACCGGAACACCGGAGCCTTTGGCGATTTTTTCGAAACCTTTGTGGAAGGTCTGCAGGTTGCCGTTTTTGCTGAGCTCGCCTTCGGGGAAGATGCTGATGAGCGCGCCGTCTTTGAGAGCCTGGCGGGCGTTGCCGAGCGACTCGGCCAGTTTGCGCGGACCGTCGGAGGTATGTACCGGAATCGCACCGGTGAGTTTGAAGATCGGGTTGAAGAGTTTCCAGCCGTGGAAAACTTCGCGCGACATCAGATAGCGGATCGGGCGCTGCGTGGCCGACTGGATGATGGTGGCGTCGCCGTAGGCGATGTGGTTGGAGACGATCAGCGCGCCGCCTTCGCGCGGCAGATTTTCGAGCCCTTTGACTTCGACTTTGTAGAGGAAACGGGTGAGGCGCGAGATGAGGAAGCGGACGACGTAATCCGGCAGGCGCACGAGCGCCCAGATCGAGGCGATCACGCCGGCTGTGCCGGTGAGGAACATGCAGGTTCGTGCATTGACGTGCAGCGCGTTGAACAGCAGATAGAAAATTCCGGAGGCCGCCACCATGGCGGCAAAGCTGAAGAAGCTGATGGCTCCGAACAGTTCGCCGCGCCGGTCGGCCGGAACTTCCTGCTGAATATAGGCGTCGAGCGGAACAATGCAGATTCCGGCCGAGATTCCGGCGGCAATCAGCAGCACGGCGACGGCTGCGGCGGTATGCGCCAGGCTCAGGCAGATGATCGATGCGGCCAACCCGATTACGCCGAGCGGGATCAGTCCGATTTCAATCGTGTGACGGGAAAATTTTCCGCTGAGCAGTGCGCCACCGGCGATACCGATCGCGACCAGCAGGAAGAGAAATCCGCTGGCTTCGACCGGCAGCAGCGCGACGTCGTGCGTATAAACGACCAGATTCTGCTGAAAGAGTGCTGTGACACCGGAAAAGGCGATGGAACCCCACGCCGCACGTTTGAGCCAGATCTGCGGACGCAGGGACCGCAGCGTACGCGTTGCATGAGAAACAATCCGGACCGATGCGCGGCGGGTTTGTCCGGCAGCGGAAACCGGCTCAATCCGATAGGCGCTGAACAGTCCGATCACGGCAATCGCGAGACAACCGGTCAGAATGCTAAGCGGTGTCGCGTGCAGAACCGTGGAGGCCAGCGAAGGAAGAAAAAGTCCGAGGATGATCGCGATATAGGTTGCGCCGGTCATGAATCCGTTGGCGCGGGAGAGATTTTCCGGCTCAACCAGTTCGGGAATAATACCGCGTTTGGCCGGGCCGAAAAACGCGCTCTGGGATGCCAGCAGGAACAGGATGGTGTAAACCGGCCAGGCCAGCCCGGAAAGAATCGCCGGGTAAGCCGTCAGCAGAATTGCCAGCTCGGCCCACTTGGCAGCAATGATCACACTTCGCTTGCTGAACCGGTCGGCGAGTACGCCGGCCAGATTCGAAAATAGCAGAAAGGGAATCACCAGCAGCGCCGACGCCAGGGTGAGGGTGGTGGTGAGGTTGCTCTTCAGGACGCTGAACAGATAAATCACCGTCAGCATTTTGAACGCGTTGTCATTCAGGGCGCAGGTAAACTGCGTGATATTCAGCCATTTAAATGTCTTTTTTGTTTTCCGTGGTTTGCAACAGCACCCCAGCAGCAGAGCCGCAGTCGTCGTTGTGTCCGGATCCACTCCGGCAACTTTATTCAACAGCAGGTTCACAGCTCCCGCCGCCAGCAGAACGATAACGAGAACTGCCGGGATAAGCCCGTAAAGTGTCGGGTCGATCTGTCGATTTTTAATCCATTTCAATGTTTTCTTCATGATTGCCGCTCCTTGCAATGTTTGTTGTTACGGAGCGCTCTTAATGCAGGGGGCGTGCCTGTTTTTTATTTGGATTGTTAGTCGTTGATGGTTAATTAATTGCAAAATAGACCGGATTTTAATTATTCGTATTTGTAGACATTTTATGTCTATCATATATACATTATTTGCATGAAAAATATATCGGCAGGAGATGTGGAATTTTTCCAGGGCTTGGAAAAATCGGCGTTTACCAACCCGTTCAGCGACGAACGGGTAGAGTCGGATCGGCGGGTCGCCGGATCCGCCGCCGGGGCCTCTTTTGCAACTGTACTGAGAGAATTGCTGGAGGAAGTGGATCGGCGACTTGATGCGCTGAGTCCGTTTAAGGCAGGTGATTTTTCCGGAGAAGAAGGCGAACTGCTGACCATCGGGGTTTTGTTTCAGCAGTATCATCGCTGCATGCCGCAACTTGATGCGCTGATCGAAGAACAGATTCGGGTCGGTGAAGAATCCTGTGCCGCGCCTTTTGCCGCCGAGACCTTTGACACGCTTTTTCAGTATGGAATTTCGCGAGCCGAGGCGGCGCGGTACATCGCCATTTTCTATCAGCTGCGGCGCGCATTTTATTTTATTTCGCGCAGTCTGACCGGTGAAAGCCCCTGTATGAAACAGCTCCGCAAGCGGTTGTGGGATAATATTTTTACGCACGACATCCGCTGGTATGTCCGCTGCCTCTGGAACCGGATGGAGGATTTTTCAACCCTGCTTCTTGGCGAAACCGGAACCGGCAAGGGCGCGGCGGCCTTCGCCATCGGTCGTTCCGGTTTTATTCCGTTTAATCCATCGACCAAAAAATTCAGCGAAAGCTTCACTCGCGCTTTTGTGCCGATCAATCTGTCGCAATATTCCGAAGCTTTGATCGAGTCCGAACTCTTCGGCCACCGCAAAGGGGCGTTTACCGGCGCGATTGAAAAGCACGACGGCGTCTTTTCGCGGTGCAGTCCGCACGGCGCGATTTTCCTGGACGAAATCGGCGAGGTCGGCGAGCCGGTCCAGATCAAGCTGCTGCAGGTTCTGCAGCAGCGCACCTTCTCGCCGGTCGGTTCGCACGAACAGGTGCGATTTGAAGGACGTGTTATCGCAGCCACCAACAAATCGATTTCCGCGTTACGCCGGGAAGGGGCGTTCCGCGACGACTTTTATTACCGGCTCTGCTCCGACCAGATTACGGTTCCGCCGTTGCGTCAGCGGATCAAAGAGCTGCCGTCCGAACTCGATACGCTGGTCGAACATATTCTGCGGCGGATGAGCGGCGAAACCTGGAAAGAGCTGCGGGAGCCGGTATTGGCCGTGCTTAAAAAAGATTTCGGACGCGGCTACGGCTGGCCCGGCAATGTCCGCGAACTCGAACAGGCGGTGCGGTGTATTTTGCTCACCGGCTCGTATGAAGGCGACGATCTCGCCGTGCCTCGCGATGCGTCGGAGGATTTAATGGCCGCCATCGACAACGGCTCACTTACGGTTCGCGATCTCACCGCGGCCTATTGTAAACGGCTTCACGCCCGCCATGGTAATTACGGTGAAGTCGCCCGTCGTACCGGTTTGGACTGGCGCACCGTCAAACGGCACGTTGATTCCTGAAGTTTCCAAGCATTGGAAAAAATCAACTGCGTTTTGCCAATGTCTGGAACCCGGTTTTTTTCATTCCTTTGTTCGGAAAGAATCATTTAACTTTTCATTGCAAAGTACTTTTCAAAAGCATACTTTTCGAGCGGTAAGAAAATTATGATTGCAAGCCACATACACGATGCGCTGTCACAAGTCCGCCGACTGCAGGCGTTGATTCTGGAAAAGCGGCAGTTCAAAGGCTATTCCGGTACGGCCCGGATTGTCAGCGGGACGGTTGTTTTGCTGGGGAGCACGTTGATGAACTCGACGGTTTATCCTGCAACGGAACTTGCCCATTTGGCCGGTTGGTTGGTTGTCGTAAGCATTGCGCTTGCGTTGAATTACGGGGCGCTGATTCTCTGGTACATCCAGCTGCCGGATGATGAGCGCAAATCGGTTCGGGTGCGTCCGGTTTTTGACGCGTTTCCGGCGCTGTTGACCGGCGGAGTTCTCAGCATTGCGCTACTGCTTCGCGGCTATCCGGATTTGCTGTTTGGAATCTGGATGTGTTGCTATGGCTTGGCACACACGAGTTGCCGGAGAGATTTACCGCAGGGAAACTGGTTCCTCGGCATTTACTATGTTTTGTGCGGTGCGTTTTTTATGCTGTGGCAGGAGGCGTCTTTTTTGAATCCATGGCCGATGGGCGTCGTCTTTCTGGTCGGGGAAGTAACCGGCGGGATTATTTTTCACCGGCATAAATATGCAGACAGGGAGAATGATGATGAAGCCTGATGAAAACCTGTTCCAGGCATTGGAACGAATTTTTCACGAGCCCAACCGGCTCGCGATTATGTCTGCGTTGTGCGCGGCCGATAACGGGCTGACGTTTGTTGAGCTGAAGATGATCTGCGACCTGACCGACGGAAATCTGAACCGGCATCTGAACGTGCTCAAAGAAAGCAAAGCGATTCGGGTTAAGAAAGCTTTTGTGGACGACAAGCCGCGCACCACGGTTTTTATTACGAAAGAAGGGCTGGATCGTTTTAGCGAATACCTTGGAGCTCTGGCATCCGTAATCGAGCAGGCTCGTGATGCGTTGCCTGCAAAAAGCAAACCGTCCGTAGTTCCGGCATTCGGCAAAACCGCCACGGCATAACAAATAGATGAATCGAACAGGAAGATAGATTGCCAAAAGCTTTGCATTGCAAAGCAATCTGCATCAAGTAACAAAAGGAGCAAGAGTATGACCGATAGCCATTCCGCTGAGCAAGCTGAACCCCGAATTCCGCCGATCCCGTCGCCACAGCAACAAGCAGCAGAGCGCCCCGCAACGTTTGAGACAAACTATAGAGACATGGACAATAACCGGCATCTATTTCAGGTGGTCGATGCCGTCTTAAAACGTCCGGCGCAGGTGCTCTACGAGATCCTGCACGGTAAAAGCGTCGCAATCACGGTTACGCTGCTGGTCATCGCTGTATTTTGTCTGACCGCAATAGGGTTGATGATGGCCGGTTACTCGGGCGGGGAGCAGTTTGCTGCCGTACCTCTGAAAGTGGTCATCGGCACATTACTCAGCGCGGCAATCTGTTTACCCAGCCTCTACATCCTTCTCTGCCTTTCGGGCGGCGATCAAACCTTTCCTCAGGTCTGCTCCATTCTGCTTCAGAGTCTGGCATTGACGGGGATTCTTTTCGTCGGGTTTCTTCCGGTGGCATGGATTTTCTCGCAGGCTACAGATTCAATTAAATTCATGGGGTTCTTATATCTCCTGATATGGGGCGTTGGAATTCATTTCGGCCTGCGATTGTTGCGGAGGGCATTTGCTTTCCTTAATAAACGGACGATGGGAACGTTACATCTTTGGGGTTTTATTTTTATTCTGGTGCTACTTCAGATGAGTACCACGTTGCGCCCGCTTCTCGGAAGCTACGGATCGCTGCGAACGAACGAAAAGAAATTTTTTGTTACGCACTGGTTTGGCGCAGGTGATCACACCGATAAACCTGCGACCCCGCCGCGTCTTCCGGACGTTCGATGAACAAATATTTCCAGAGGATTCCCGTGCTTTGCCGCGGCGATTCCGAAAGCATTTCGGAATGGCTGGATCGGCAAAGCATCCATTGGATTCTGTTTTGCTGCCTGGTCATCACAATTTGCGGCGGCATGTACGGGGCGGCTATTGGACTGTGGCGGGCGGGGCTGATGGCGACCTATGTCGCCATCAAGTTTCCTCTTCTTATTTTTCTAACCACCCTTTGCAACGCCGTGCTCAACTGGATGCTTGCGCTTGTAATGGGGGCGGGGCTCACCTTCCGGCAAACCCTGTTGGCACAACTAATGAGCTTTACGATCGCCACACTGATTCTCGGCGCCATGACCCCGATCGTAGTCTTCATCCTGTATAACACTCCTCCACTTTCCAGCGGCAGTCACTTTGGACACAGTTTCTTTCTATTGCTCAACGTCGTTATTATTGCTGCCGCCGGATTCGCCGCTAACATCCGGTTGTACGGGTTTCTGCTGCTGAAAATCGGCAGTCGGCCCTTGGCGCAAAAAATAGTAATGGCCTGGGTTGCAGGAAACTTGTTTGTCGGCGGGCAGCTATCTTGGAATTTGCGTCCGTTCATCGGATCGCCAACGCTGGAAATCCAATGTCTACGACCCGATCCGTTTGACGGAAACTTTTACGAATCTGTCTATCGATCGGGTCGGCGATTGCTGCACAATATCACTTCACCGGAAAAGCAAAGAAAATGAAAAGAGTCCTGAACCTCATTTTACTGACCGTCCTGTTGCTCGGTCTGCCGCTGGCGGGGGTTCTGACTGCCGGGTTTCCGGTTGCAGATTATCTCGAATTTCCGCCGCGCACACAGTACGTCGAACACGCCTCGTTTTCGTGGCCGGTATTTATTGTGCTGGCTGTTGTCATCGTGGCAACGGTACTGCCGTTCATTATTCAGATTTTGAAAAACCGAAATGCTTACCCAAAGGAACGCGTCCCCCGTTCATTCCCTTGGTGGGGGTGGGCGGGGCTTCTTTTTGGTTTGGGTTTCTGGTTGCTGGCGTGGACACGTTTTACGTGGGTTGCGCCGTTTCAGCAGCACACGTTTGCGCCGTTATGGATCGCCTATATTGCCATCATCAATGCGCTCACAAGTCGGCGTACTGGACGCTGTCTGCTGACACACCACACAAAATATTTTCTATGTCTGTTCCCGCTCAGCGCCGGATTTTGGTGGTTTTTTGAATACCTCAACCGCTTCGTACAAAACTGGCACTATACCGCCTGTGACAGTCTGTCCGGTGTGCAGTATTTTATCGCCGCCACTTTGCCTTTTGCCACCGTTCTGCCTGCGGTGCTCTCCACGGAAGAGTGGCTGGCAACCTATCCCCGGATGACCGCCGGGCTGGAAAACTTCCTGCCGATCCGATTTAAACGGCCGCGCCGGGTTGCCGTCATAACGTTGATAGTATCCGCCGTCGGGCTCTTCTTCATCGGTCAGTTTCCCGATCTGCTTTTCCCGTTGCTTTGGCTGGCCCCGTTGCTTTTGCTCATATCTTTCCAGGCATTGGAAAACTCTGTGCCCGTCGCGGCTCGCGACTTCCAATGTTTGGAAAAAAAGAAGGGTGCAGGAACTTCCTGCTTCCAAGGATTGGAAACTGGCGACTGG
>JAQUXG010000055.1:0-2575 GCA_028692515.1 Kiritimatiellales bacterium
GTACGTTCCGTTCGTCAGGTTGCTTTGCTCTGGCGTCAGAGTGAGCCGTACAACGCCGCCCGTGGCGGATAGGACAGTTCCCGCACCCACCGCAAGCGTATTGGTGTAATCCTCTCCTTTGGACAGTTCCCAAACGATAATTAGGTTGTCATTGGTCAGGGGATAGGCGGCTGTTCCCAGCGTGCAGGTCAGGTTAAACTGCACGGATTCCGCCTGCAAAAACCACATGTTCATGGGGACAAGCGGGGTTCTCGAAATGTCCCAGCTTTCATTGATGATGCGCTCTACCGCTGGCGCAGAAAAGCATGCGGAAATTATAGTCAGTATTGCGATTATCTTTTTCATGGTGCGGGTTCCTCTGGTGGCGGGTTCATGTTGCTGTAATTAAAAAACAGGCGGAAGTTAACAACTTCTAGTGATACGGTTGAAAATCCTCCATGGGCATCTTCAGACGGACCATTGTTTTCAGTAGGGCCCGGGTTTGTAGCGGCGTAGGATGACGGCAATACCTGCCATCCTTCAGAGAGCGAAAGGTCTATATCTTCCTGCGCGAATATTCCGTTTGGATCTGGGTTGTACTGAACAAACCCCTCCGCTTTCACATAAAACCCTCCTAGATTTGCAGGAGAAACTGTTTCAATGGAGAAGGAATATGCGGTCAACTGAACCTGCGCATCAGCTGCCATTTCGCTTGGGTAGAAATATGAGTCGGTTTGCGTGATTCCGGCTGCTACAAATCCAGCGGTCACCGACTGACTTACAGTGGTGGATCCGGCCAAAACAGCTTTGCTATACCCGTCATTAAATGCTGCAATTTTAGCCGCATTCTGATCAGCCCCATTTCCAAATCCAACAGCACTCCACGTTTTCGTTGTTTTCGTGATTGAATAGCATGAATTCGACACGGTGAGCCCAAACACGAGAGGCACAGAAAGAGCCAGCAAAATATCTTCGAGCACCCACGGGCCAATGATGTCTCCAGGCTCCATGTAGTTTTCGTATGCGCCCTCTCCTTCCATAAACAATCTTCGGAAAACAGGATTCTTGTCATCGTCATATTCGATAACGCGGCGGAATCCGTAGTCAGTTTCAGAGGTATAAAGTCCGCCGCCCGCCCGCTGGCAGAATTGCTTAAAAGTAACATGCTGGGTCTGTTGATACGCATCGTTCAGCCACGCCATTGACTCAACTCGAGTGAAAAACACCTGTATTGCGCTCCAAAAATTAAGCGTCTGTAAATTGAACCCTTTGCCATGCGCAGGAATATTGTTTTGAAGGCGGTCGGCTTCCGACCCATCTCCCTGAACCCATTGATACCAGCCGTCTTTCCATACATATTTCTGCCAGCCGTACTGTCCGGAAAATTTGCATCGTTCGGAATAGGCAAGACGGATCTCTTCAAGCTTTTCTATCTGCTGCCAATTTTCTCCGCTAATTGTAAAGGGATCGTTCATTCTTCGTTTCCTATCACTACCCTCACATAATCAAACCCATACTGCGGGGCACCCGTATCCGGATCGTTTGCCAGCCGCTGGTAAACCATGAACTCCTTGGTGGCCTCGCCAAGGTCGGTTGGCTTTTTGGTTTCATCCATACGCGCCCGGTCTATCGAGATTTGAGTCCTGCCGGTTGCAGGATTATGGTCAAAAATCAAATCGTCGCTTTCAATTCCGCCAAGCAGAGCTCCGGTACGGCTCGCGGTTTTTGCTACGAGCGCGATGGCGGAGTACAAATCACGAAGTTCGGCGTCTCGAATCATCTCTTCGGCGACAGCTTTCTGTTCGCTGGACAGGTCTCGAAAATCCCGCGAGCCGTTTGCGATTCCCGTTATTTCCGGAGCACTGAATGTGGGTAATCTATTCATGAATATCCCCCCACCACGGATATTCCTGTGTTTCAACCGTGTTCTGCCACAATCCGTTTGGAAGAAATACCGTGCTTCCCTCCGACGGGGGCGAATCAAATCCATAGGAGATCACTCGTGTCACAACAACCTGTCTGGTAAGTTTCGTATTCCCTGATCCATAAATTTGCGGAAAGGTTTTGGCTCTTTGAATGTAGCCGACAACAGGCTGTCCGTTTCCATCAAGATCAACAATCTCTCTCTCGTAAACGGTCTCTACGGTGTAAGAGACAGGGTTAAGTGACCATGCAACTTCTTTGCGTTCTTCGATCGTCGTTGTTTCGGTTCTTGTCGGCGGAATTTCCAGCCGCGTATAAACAATATCCCAGTAACCTTCTGCTGCTCCCTGCGTAGCACGCACGCTGCTGATTCCGACTTGACCATTTAAACCCGCCGCAACACTCTCGACATTTTCTTCCTTCACATTTCGTCTCACCATCACTTCAGTTTTAAACAGTCCGCCGGAACCGCCAATTAATAGATCGGATGCTACCGCCTTCATCGTGCGGATCGTCACCTCAATGTCGTAATAACCCTCTTCAGATCCCCGGCGGACATCAGAGTTCACCATCACGTTATCGCCCAGCGCTTCGTCCATGTAGGACGAAATGTCCGCTTCCGGAACGTTGCGGGTCATCGTGGTCGTGTCGGTGAAATACTTGGTTTCGCGCT
>JAQUXG010000055.1:2675-9172 GCA_028692515.1 Kiritimatiellales bacterium
GGCGGACATCAGAGTTCACCATCACGTTATCGCCCAGCGCTTCGTCCATGTAGGACGAAATGTCCGCTTCCGGAACGTTGCGGGTCATCGTGGTCGTGTCGGTGAAATACTTGGTTTCGCGCTTGCCGCTGACGAAGCTGGTGATGCCGCCCTTCATCGTGCGGATCGTCACCTCAATGTCGTAATAACCCTCTTCTGAGCCCCGGCGGACATCAGAGTTCACCATCACGTTATCGCCCAGCGCTTCATCCATGTAGTCGGCAATGTCCGCCTCAGGAACAAAGCGGGTCAGCGTCGTCGTATCCGTGAAATATTTGGTCTCGCGCTTGCCGCTCTCCAGCGTAATAAGAAATCCCTTGCGCAGCACCTGCACCACGCCGCTGCGACCCTCTTCGATCGCGGAATATCCCAGCCGCCAGTTCCCCGGCATCGTTTCGCCGTCAACCATCGGATCTGTCACATAAAGCTTTGATGTCTCAGCATCATTCTTCACCGACGTCTTGGTGTTCAAATAGGTCACAGCCGCGAAGCGGCTATCTCCATGCACATCCGGCCACCAGCGCTTCACTTCTGTACGAGCGGAAAGCTCGGCGCCGGCTTGTGAAATCCACTTTGCCTTCTTCTCATCCAGCAGCGTCTTAAAATCAGGGGTCATGGGATCTCCTTAAATCGTCACGGTGCACATTAATTTTGTACGGATGCTGTCGGCGAGCAGTGTCGGCCAGATTCCGTGCACAGGACGGTGCAAATCGGTCGTCGGGTAATCAACGGATCGAACGCCGTCTTCTATCATCATCGAACAGAAAGATGCCGTCAGATGTCCGTTTTCGTCGACGGGCGCAGCGTGATTTAAATAGGTATTGAACCGGGCGTAAAGAATGCCCTTATACCAGTATGGAAGTTTCTTTTCCGCATACTGGCGAAGATGGCTTTCAACCAGTGAGAACTTGAATTCTTCCATGTCCGGCAGATCATACACATCAATTGGAGTGCCGGGCGTGTGACCGGATTTAAGGCTGTAGGTTTCACGCGCCCCGCAGCCTTCCCATGATTCGATGCAACCAGCCTCGATAATCAGCTGTTTGACCTCTTCCGAATCCGGGGCGATGCGAATCATGTCGCGCAGGGTTTGCGTGGTTTTCAGCCATGCGGCGTGGCTGTACGGGCCGAGCGTACACATCTTGATCCGCCATGAAACAAACGATTTTCCTTTATATAGCAGGATCATGGGTTATCTCCGTCCGTCTTCTGCCCTCTGTCTTCTGATCTCCGACTCCACGGCCATTTGAATCCGAGGAATTCAACCGAACCTTCACGTTTCCATGTAATTTTCAGGCGCAGAAAGCCCGCCGCAACGGTCACGGCAGCCAGCGCCAGAATCAGACGCGGTAGCCAGTCCATCATCTTTGGAAGCCAGTCCATCATTTTGTTCTCAAGTGAATTTTAAAATCAGGGATACTACAGCGACTACGACGGTGAAGACGGCAGAGAAAGCCGGCCAGCCAAAGCGCGGCCTATTATTCGGACACGTCTTCATTCTGCGCTCGCACTCGTCAAACGTAATGGTTTCCGCATGGAGCTGGGTACGTGTCACTCGAATTAAATATGCGACGCCATTTAAAAGAGCATTTGGATCTCCGTTAGCCAGCGAAGACTCATGGCGCTCCCCTTCGTGAATCAGTTCCTTGCGCTCCGGTGTCATGGCATTCCTTTCGTGTTTTTTGTGGCTATTTTCCGTAACCGTAATCCTTGAGCGCGTCTTCGATTCCGGCGGTGAAGTTGGCGAGTACAGTCAGGCGGTCGGCCTTATCCGTGATTTCGCCTTCAAGCCGGTTGCGGGCCAGCGTGTAGAAGTTGAGCACAAGCTGTTTCTGCGCGTCGCTGGCGGACTCTCCCAGCATTTTTCTAACGGCGGCGGTTGCAGCCTGATCCATCAGCGAAACGTCATCAGATGTGCCGTAGACGGCCTGCAATACGCGATAGCCGGTGATGCAGGCGGCGTGCAGCTCTTTGGGCTGGACGTTCTCTGTGGCCATCCAGACAACGGCGGTGGTGCGTCCGGCCTGATAGCCGGGGCGAGACGGACTCAAAAACAGTGCGCAGCCGGTCAGCAGGAAAGCTGCGATGATGGCGATGGGGACAATTATCTTTTTCATGGTGTTTCTCCTTGGGTTAATTTCAATTTTCCAATCTCCACTGAAATCCGCAGCGGCTTAAAGGAAAGAAGCATCCCGGTAATCAGGCCACCCAGCCCGGCGAGCGTATGCACCGGCCACGCGATGAACGGAAAGAACGTTTTTGAAAATAATGCATCTGTCAGCAGAACAATTCCAAGCATTGGAACCGGTGGAAGTGACAGACACCGAACGCCAAACAGCGAAAAAACCGATGTCTTACGTTCCCGCCACGCAATCAATCCGAACAGTGCATAGATCAGTGGGCTTGATCCGCACAGCCATGCGTGATTCGGCATTAATGCCAGTGAATAAAGCCACACCGCACATAAAGCCGCAGGCAGTGCGTGAACGATTAGAAACGCGGAAGTCTGCCGTCCGAATCCGTACATCAGAATAATCAGCGCGGCAGAGTTTACGATTACATGCGTCGCAGATCCATGCACAAGCAGGCAGGATGCAAACCGATAGATTTCATGTTCTCCGGTGCGAACCGCCAACGCAGCAGTCAGGTTCGGAATCCGGCACTGTATCGCAAAAACGATCAGCAGAAATGCCGCAAGAAAAATGGCAACAGCGTTCTGTTTCATTGTGCACCTCCGGCCAGTGCCGCCGCCGCAAATCCAAGAAAGGCATCTCTTACCTGCCCTTGTGGCGCATAGGCTCCGTTCGATGCCGCGAATTCGAGACCGGCGGCGGCTGGGCCAAAGGTGGCTGATACCACGACCGGTGAGACCGGAACCTTGAGGCTGGCCTTAAAGCGTTCAAGGATGACGGGCATCCCGTTAAGTGTCCACTGGTAGCCTTTCGGCAGCTCAAAGATTACGTTGCAGACCCACGTTGCGGCATTCGTTGTCACCACATCAGTGGCGACCTGCTGTCCAACGGTATTGGTTTCGACCGTGTAGCCATCGAACATTCCGTTGGTTGTCACTTGCTCCATTTCCAGCCATTGGAAAACCGTATTGGTCTCGACCGATGCGGCGCGGTATTCGACCGATTCGACGGAGAGCTGCGACGGCAGAACCGTAATCGTCTGATTGCTGAAAACGAGCGACTGGGCGCGGGCGGACATACCCAGCGCGGCGATGATGAATAATGCAGAAAGGTTATTTTTCATGAGTCTCCTTATGGTGAAACAAAGCCGAGGCCATTCGTTGTGCAGGCGATTTTCCAGCCGTTGGTAAAAACGATTTCCGAAACTCCCTCAATGCGGTGCCCATCCATATTCAGCATCTCGGCATTGATGATAAATGCTCCGGCGGAGGCGGGAGACGCATTGGCATAAGCGCGGAAAAATCCCGTCGTTCCGAGGGTGGAAATGTCAATTTGCGCCGTGTAATTCCCACTACCTAAATCGGTGATGGTTGCCGTGACGTTTGTCCATGCGCCGGTGACCAGGCTGGGGCGCGTGTTGATGGTGATGTCTCCGCTGATGTTTTGAGCATAGAGGTCGAGCGTGACGATATTTCCTGCCTCAGATAGGCTTTGCAGCTCTATTGTAGTCAGTCCGGATTCCAGTGTAAAAATATCCTCGTCGAAGCGCGTGCCGAAGGTGGCGCGGTCTCCGGACTGCGTGACATTAACGCCCTGCCAATCTCCGTCGCCAACCAGTACATAGTTCCCCACGGCGAGACGGTCGCATACGACGGTCTTATCCGGATCAGCGGCGTAGGCCGCGACGCTACCATCCGCGTGCTTTTCAGCGGCAGCCTGCGCGGCATCGACGTAGCGCTTAGAGGTCATGTCGTCCGCATAATATTCAGCATCGGTACGGCGCAGAGAAGCGACGTATTTAACGGCGGAGGCGTCCATTGCGTTGTCGTAGCCGCGCAGAACAACCTTCGAGACGTATAATTGCGGTGTAGCGCCCGGCAATGGATTCCCCGCTATGATTTTCAGCTGAGCGTCAGTTCCATAATAGGGGTAGCTAACCTCGTTAGTGCCAACAAGGACGGTTTGGATATAGTCCATTCCGCTTTGATTTAATGATACCTCAATAAGCCCGACTCCATTGCTCTGCACGGGAGAGAGCAGGTATTGCCCAGGAGTCAGCAGGATTTCATTCTGCGCAGTCAGGCTGCCCGTTGTGGTCCAGCCCGTCCACGCGGAATCGTTAGTCACGGAAATCGGATTGTTGATCCGCACGGCGTTGCTATAGGTCAGCCCGATTTCATCCCAGTTGCTGATCTTTCGGTCGAGCAGGATTCCGCTGAATGGATCGTCGCCCGAGGTTAGTCCGGAAATAACCGGCAAGGCAATCGGATCCGTTTCATCCCAGTTTGTGCGTGTCGTTCCGCTAAGACTCAGACTCTTAAACTGTCCGTAGCCGTCGCCGCGCAGAATCAGGCCAATGTCGCCATTATTGCCCATTTCAATCTGGCTTTTTCCGGTCTGATTGCTCAGGCGGAAAATCAGATTCGATTCCGTCGCATCGGCGGCGTTGGTGATTCCGTTGTATAGCCGGAAAACATTCGTTCCAGCTCGAATGGCAACTTTGCCAACTGCGGCATCATACCACATATTGCTAAATCCGGATAAATGTCCGCCGGAATTGTATTGGAAAGAACCTTCTATTCCCGCAGCGGGCGGATTGGCTTGCACTGAGGCGATGTCGGCTTGAGCTTGCGCCACCTGTCCGCTCACCGCGTCCAGTACCGTCCAGAAATTCGTAAGCGCTTCATCGGAAAGATCAATCGGGTAAGTCATCGGTCCGCGCACCGGATAATAGCGGCTGTCCGTGCTGAAATTCACCTTAATGGTCTGATAGTCCAGCACCAGACCGCCGGATAATTCATTGCTGCTGCCGCGCTGCATGGATCGTATAAATCCCCGGTACGTACCGGGAGCAAGGCAGGATTGATACGGCGGAATTTCAAAGCGCAGCAGGCCGGCAGAAGCATTAACCGGCGTACCCACCGCAATGGAATACGTGTTGGTGCGGTCATTGAGTCCTGTAATTTCCCAAACATAAACCGTATTGGTTACGCCAAGATTGAGCGTCGTTCCATTAAGGCTGAAGCGTTCATTCAGTTGTACACGTTCCGCCTGAAAAAATTCAATTTCCGACGGCTGACTGGCCGCGTCTTCCACTTTCCGGCTTTTGTTAATAACGCGCATGGGTGAATCGACGGATGTATTCGTATTGGTTCCGTAGTCGTACCACTGCGGTGCCGGAAGCGGAGCAATCAGATTATAATTCTGCGATTTTGGAGACCATTCCACGGTAATATTCTGATAAGCCAGCACTAGATTATGCTCAAGATTTGTTCCGTTAAGCCGGAGCGACTGCACATAACCGCTGTAGAGTCCGTTCGGCAGGTTGGCTTGTTCCGGAGTCACCGTAAACCGCACCACACCGGACACGCTCTGTACAGTACCTGTTGCAACGAGATAGGCATTCGTCTGATCTGCCGTCCCGGCCTTACCCATTATTTGCCAGAGAATCACCTGATCGGCATTCGTAAAGACAACAGGCGCGCTTCCGTAGCGCGCCCGGTGGGTGTAGTCGATTGACTCGGCCTGTCCGAATCGCAGATCCATCATCTTCGAGAATCCAACCTTTGCATCCCACGTCTCATCAAACACACGATCCGCGCCATGCGCGGATAGAAAGATGAACGATGAAATCAGAAAGATGAAAGCGGTTTTATTTTTCATTAGGTTAAATACCTTTTTCATATTTCATCATTCATACGTCCATCACCCTATCGGGTGAGTTCCTGCACACTGATTGCTCCGGTTTCATCGGCCACAGCGCAGACAAACTTCAATGCCTGCGCCATTTCGCGCTTCAGCACAAACGGAACGCCGGCCGCATAGGTAAAGCCGTGCGTCGGCGACGCAGGATCAACTACCGCCTTGGCCGGATCACTTCCGTCAAGCGTCACGAGAATGGCCTTATCGGGTTGCAGCATCACCATCCGGGTTGATTCAGCCAGTGCACCGATCTGATCAATATCGCCATCAATCACTTCATCCGCATGGGTCACGCCGGGTGTCGGCACATGGTTATCAAACGCATTCAGCACAATCACATTATTCATTGCTATTCTCCTTGTTCGGGCGGGCCTTGTGCCTGCCCTACATCGTTTCGGCATGAAGCATCGCATCCTCATTCATCCGGTCATCCGCGCTGCTTTCCACATCATTTACTTTGCGGCGGATCGCTTCGGCCTCGTTGCCGGTCAGTCCGTCGGCCCTCACAAAATCGCAATAGGCAGTGCGGGTCACAAAATCGAACAGCACGGCGGGGAATTTAATCAGTTCCCAGTTGTTGCCTTCGCCGGGGGTGTCGGTATTCGAATCGGTGGTCGAGCGGTA
>JAQUXG010000056.1 GCA_028692515.1 Kiritimatiellales bacterium
GGCAGCTGCTTCGCGAGCACGCAGTTTAAGACGTTTTTTGCGAAGTACACGGCGGCGCTGTTTGGTGCGTTCTTTAAGTTGTTGTCCCATAGTGGGGAGAGCTTGTAACCGAAGGAGCCGGTGCCGTCAATTGCTTTTGCTAAAAACTGGATTTCGCCGGTCTGCCTCTTAGAATGCCCGCATGAAACATCGTCAAAAAAACCGGAGACTCCGCGTCGCCGTTATTCTTCTCTCGCTGGCCCTGCTGGGCCTGCTGCTTTCCCGTTGCAAACAGGTTGAGGAAAAATATCCGCGGGACGAAGCCCCGAAGCTCAACGAAACCTGGTCGTCTGGAAGCGGTGATGTCAAAGTGGTGCGCATTCCGCTCAACGGTGTGATTATGCGGACCGAAGAGGGCGGCCTTTTCACCACTCGCGCCGATATGGTCGAAAGCATTCTCACGCAGGTGCGCGCCGCGGAACGCGACCCGGACATGCGTGCGATCATTCTGGAAGTCAATTCTCCCGGCGGCGGCGTGACGCCTAGCGATGAAATCTATCATGCGCTGAAAAAATTCCGTAACAGCCGCCCCGACCGGCGCGTGGTGGTTTTCGTCCGTGACCGCGGCGCGTCCGGTGCCTACTACGCCGCGATGGCTGGCGACTTCATCCTAGCTGAACCGACCGCAGTCGTCGGCTCAATCGGCGTGATTATGCAGACGATGAATTTCCAGGGCCTGGCCGAAAAAGTCGGCATTACGGATGTGACCATTAAGTCGGGTGCCAATAAAGATATGCTCAACCCCTTTCAGGCGGTGAACACCAATCAGGTGGCGCTTTTACAGGAGCTGATTGATGAGATGCAGAACCGCTTTCGCGGCATTGTAGCGGAATCGCGCAAGCTGGATCCCGCCGCGCCAAATCTGTTCGATGGACGCATCTTTTCCGCCAACGCGGCCTTGAATAAGGGTTTAATCGACGAAATCGGCTACTGGAACGACGCGCTGGCCCGCACGGCGCAGTTACTTGATACCGGCGCACTGTATGTCATCCGTTATGAATCGAAGCGCACCTTTTTTGAACAGCTGATTGAAGGGAAAAGCCCAGTCTCGCTGCCGAGCTTGAAACTGCGGTCTCCGCAGTTTCTCTATCTGTGGAAACCCTAGCAAATGGAATGATGGAGTAATGGATTTTTGGAATACTGGAGAATGATTATGAAAAATGTTTTTTATGCACTGATGATTGCCGGCCTGCTGAGTGGATGCGAAACGATGCCCTATCAGGTGACCACGCGCGCGGATCGCGCCTCAATGACTCAGGATCAGCTCATCGCACAGGAAAGCCAGCGGCGTCTTTCCGGCCGTCTTGAGGCTCTCGAAAGTGAAATCGGCCGGATTGGCCGCGACCTCGATACGTTGCGCAGTCAGCTCGACAGCCGTTGCGCATCCATTGAGCAGAAAAGCGAAGCCGATAAGCGCGAAATGGTCGCCCGCTTGAGCGGCGAGCTGGATAAGCTGATGAAACAGGCCGCCGCGCGGCCGGCCGCGGCCCCTTCTGCACGAGGAATCGAACATACGATTCAGGCTGGCGAAACGCTCTACATTATTTCAAAGGCGTACGGTGTGAGTTCCAAAACGATTATTGATGCCAACAAACTCTCCGATCCGGATCGTCTCTCTGTCGGCCAGAAACTGTTTATTCCACAGTAACAGGAGGCTGGAATGATGGAATATTGGATTACTGGAATAATGAAAAATCCGGCAACACACTTTCTCCCTCAACATTCCACCGTTCCATTATTCCAATCTGAAAGGAGTGCCTAATGAGTCTGACCCCGTCCACGATGATGGAACTCGGCACAAAAGCACCTGACTTCGCCCTGCCGGATGTCCGCACCGGACAAACTGTCCGGCTGAGCGACTTTGCAGAAAACAAACTGCTGCTGGTCGTCTTCATGTGCGCACACTGTCCTTACGTTAAACTCGTTGAGCGAGAGCTCTCTGCCATCGGGCGCGACTATCAGGATATCGGACTCGGCATGGTGGCCATCAGCGCCAATGATGCCGCAAACTATCCGGATGACGCGCCGGAAAAACTTAAAGAGCAGGCCGACCGGTTGAACTTTGTTTTTCCGTATCTGTATGACGAAACGCAGAAGATCGCCCAAGCCTACCGCGCGGCCTGTACGCCTGACCTTTTTCTTTTCAACATAGATCGCGGACTCGTCTACCGCGGGCAGCTCGACGACGCCCGCCCCGGCAACGGAAAACCCGTCACCGGAAAAGACCTTCGCGCGGCAATCAGCACGGCTCTCAGCGGGTTCCCCATATCCGCCGAACAGCTGCCCGCCACCGGTTGCAACATTAAATGGAAATCCGGCAACACGCCGGAATAGCAGAAAACCGCTTGCCTATGAAACTCGTTATCGCCACACGCAATGCCCGCAAGCTTGAAGAAATTCACGCGATCTTTAATTTCCAAGGATTGGAAGTCTGCTCCGCCTTCGACTTCCCGCATATCCCCGATGTCGTCGAAGACGGCGACACACTCGAAGCCAACGCCATCAAAAAAGCAGTCGAAATCTGCAACGCCACCGGACTGCCGACGCTGGCTGACGATTCCGGCCTCGAAGTTGAGGCGCTCAACGGCGAGCCGGGCGTCTATTCCGCCCGCTGGTCCGGCGAAGGCTGCACCTATGCCGACAACAACGCGAAACTCCTTCGCGAACTGGCCGGTAAAACAAACCGCCGCGCGCAGTTCCGCACCGTCATCGCCCTCGCCCTGCCCGGCGAAAGACCGTTAACGGTGGAAGGCGCTGTAAAGGGAACCATTATCGACGAACTGCGCGGCGAGCAGGGTTTCGGCTATGACCCGCTCTTCATGCCCGACGGCTATAACCAGACGTTCGCCGAGCTACCCGCCGAGGTGAAAAATAAAATCTCCCACCGCGCGCGCGCACTCAACGCGGCTTCCAATGTCTGGACGCAACTGCGTTGCGGAACATAGTTTTTTCCGAACCTTGGAAAACGACATCAACTGATGAAACAGCGAATCACAGTCCGTTATGAAGGCCGGGTTCAGGGGGTTGGATTCCGGTACACGGCCGTGAGTCTGGCGCAGGATCTGGCAGTGACCGGGTACGTGAAAAACGAGTTCGACGGAAGCGTGTTACTCATCGCCGAAGGTACGGAGGAACAACTGACGGAACTCCTTCAGGCGATCCGCCGCTCACACCTCGGAAAATACATCACCGACGAACAGGTGAAACGGTCGGTAGCGACGGGCGGGTTTAAAGGCTTTGGCGTGCAACACTGAGAATGGCGGACGCGACCTGCAGGTCGGCGGCCGTACGGATTTTCATGTTACCGGTTGAGCCGGCGACCAGATGAATTTCCTGTTTTCCCTTGGCCAGCAGTTCCGAGTCGTCGTCGATCAGTTTACCGGCGCTCTTAAGCATCTTCCTGAAGACGTCGATTTTGTAAGCCTGCGGACTCTGCACCAGCCAGATCGTGTTGCGATCCATGGATTTAGTGACTTTCTGCCCCTTTTCAGCCAGCTTGACCGCCTCGGAACTCTTCACCGCGGCGACAGCGGCACCGTAGCGCTTGCCCGCTTTGATGACTTCGGCCACAACCGCATCGGTGATAAACGGACGAGTGGCTTCATGAATCAGTACCACGGTGGCCTCTTCAGGAACTTTTTCGAGCGCATTTTTCAAATTGGTCAGACGAACCGGCCCCCCTGCGACAATTGCCGAAATTTTGCGGCATCCAAAGGAGCGGACGGTGTGCAAGGCGCTGTCCACACGTTCTTTGCGCACCACCAGAATGATGCCTTCAATGAGCGGATTTTGTTCCAGCGTTTGAATAGAGCGCGCAACAATCGGCCGGGATCCGAGCGTTAAAAACGCCACATCAATTCCAGCGCCGATTTCCTGATCTTTACCACATGCTAAGACTATTGCCCATGCTGACATGATTCATGCTCCTTTCGTTGCCGAACGCAACCTGCGAGATGGCAGGAATTTAACAAGATGGCAGAAGAGTGTCAAACACGGCGAGGCCTCCAAGCCTCGGAAAAGCACACCCCGGCGTCCCCGACACGTAAAAACCCCATATTTCCCCACATCATAAAACGCGCAATATGTTTTCAATAAATAACTTACAACTAAAAACCCCATACTTTTAAAAGTATGGGGTTTTATCTATTGGAAAAACAAAAAACATTTAATCCATGCGGCACATCGCCTTAAGCTGATCGGCACGCGCTTCAATTTCGGTCCGGTCGAGAGCCTCCAGCCGTTCCAGGCTGAACTCCTCGACCCCGAAAGCGGCGGTGACACTGCCGTAAAGCATGGCACGACGGATGGATTTCTCGTCCGTTTGATCCGATTCGGCCAGCGCACCCATTAAACCGCCGGCAAAGGTATCGCCCGCACCGGTCGGATCTTTGAAGTCGCCCAGCGGAAAGGCGTGAAGAAGGAAGAGGCTTTCTTTAGAGAAGAGCATGCTTCCACTGGCCCCTTTTTTGATCAAAACGAAGCGCGGACCCATGGCTAAAAGCTTCTCTGCGGCATCCATTAATGAATGCGCTCCGGTGAAGAGGCGGGCTTCGGATTCATTCAAGGCGAGCATGTCGCACCTGCCGACCACTTCGACCAACTTTTCGCGGGCGATATTGATCCAGAGATCCATGGTGTCGATAAGGACAAATTTCGGCGAATGCACCTGTTCGAGAACGTGGAGCTGAAGCTCCGGAGCGATATTACCGAGGAAAAGGTACGGTGCATCGCGGTAGACTTCCGGCAGTTCCGGCATAAAGCGTTCGAAAACATTGAGGTCGGTCACGAGCGTCCGGCGATTGTCCATATTTTCTTCGTAGATGCCGGACCAGCGGAAGGTTTTGCCCTCTTCGATCTGAAGTCCGGCGAGATCAATGCCCATTTTTTCCCAGAGGGCGCGATGTTCCGCCGGGAAGTCGGTTCCGACGACGCCGACCATGCCGGGTTTGACGAAAAAAGAGGCGGCGGCGCAGGCATAACTGACGGATCCACCGAGAATTTCGACACGCTTTTCGCGGGGCGTTTCGATGGTGTCGATACCAATGGAGCCAACGATAACAAGCTGAGGTGCGGCGGCGTGCTTCATGAGATCAGTCGTGGCGGACAGAGCGTGGATCACCGGTGATTTCCTGAACGCGCACTTTGATTTCGTTGATTTCATCAATCCCCAGTCCGTCGCGCAGGCTTTCGCGGACGCGGCTTTGCAGCGCCTGAGAAAGTTCTGGAATGCGGGCGCCGGCCACCAGGTTGACGTTTAAATCAATGCTGAGGTTGTCTTTCTCCGCCCGGATTTTCGGGTCGATGCTGACCACCGCACCGAATTCGCCGCTCAGTTTGCGGATATAGTCACGCACCGCGTTGACACTGATGGAAACGGAGCCTTCGCCGGAGTCAAAGGAGATGTAACGCACTTTGGGACGACGCGGGCCAAAAGTGACGAGATAAAGCAGAGAGAGCAATACGACAATCCCGCCAATACCCGCCGACTCCAGACTGTGGAGAGGAATAAATTCAAAAAGATTCTGCGTAACGCCGGGAATGTTGGCATGAACCAGTGCGATGCCGGTCACCGCGAAAAGGAACCAGATCACCAGCCCGGAGAGCCTATGAAAAAAATTTGTCATTTTACATTCCTCCTCAAGAAGCCTTCGCTGTACGACGAATACTCTGAACCGAAATATTAACCGCCTGAACGCTCTTGCCGGTCATTTCTTCAACCGCTTTGCGAACTTCAAGCTGCAACTCTCCGCAGACCTTCGGGATGTTAACCCCGTATTCAAGAATGGCGGTCAGCTCGACCACAATCGTGTTTTCGGCTTCAACGGCCACTTTGACGCCGCGGTCGCGCGAGCGTTTGCCAATGATGTCGGCAATTTCATCGACCAGCGTGCCGGAAAGTTCGACCACACCGGGAACACGGTCGGCCGCTTCGTGGGCAATGACTGCGATGACATTGTTATGGATTCGTACTGTGCCGAGCCCTGCATCGTCCGTTTTCTGATCCGGAACCGGCCAATTGCGGGAGGGGGCTTCTGTCATAGGTTTGTTTTTACTGTCACTCATCGCTGATTCTCCTTACTACCGATCTACCATGAAATTTTCATTCATGAATTTTTCAAGAAAGGCGGTGTTGTATTCGCCGCGCCGAAAGCGGTCATCCATTAACAAGGCGATGCCGACTGGAACCGTGGTGTGCGGCCCGTTGATGGTAAACTCTTCGAGCGCACGGTGCAGGCGGTTAAGCGCCTCCTCTCGCGTCGCACCGCGAGCGATGATCTTGGCGATCATGCTGTCGTAGTACGGCGAGATGGTGTAACCGCTGTACACGTGCGAATCGATCCGGATGCCGGGGCCGCCGGGAAAATGTACCGCTTCGACTTTGCCGGGTGACGGGATGAAGTTTTTATAGGGATCTTCGGCGTTCACACGGAATTCGATGGCGTGATAGCGAACCTGCACATCGTCCTGCGCGAAGGAAAGTTTTTTGCCCGCCGCGACCAGAATCTGCTCCTTGACCAGATCGATTCCGGTCACCTCTTCACTGACGGTATGTTCCACCTGAATGCGGGTGTTCATTTCCATGAAATAGAACTGCTTGGCGGTTTCGTCATACAGAAACTCAATGGTTCCCGCGCTGTTGTAGCCCACCGCTTTACCGGCGCGCACGGCGATCGCCCCCAGTTCGGCGCGTTCTTCATCCGTCAGTGTCGGGCAAGGCGATTCCTCGACCAGCTTCTGATGGCGGCGCTGAATGCTGCAGTCGCGTTCGCCGAGATGCACCACGTTGCCGTGGTTATCGCCGATAATCTGCACTTCGACGTGGCGGGCGGACTCGATGTATTTTTCCATGAAGCAGTCGCCGTTTCCGAACGCACTCTCGGCTTCGGCCGTGGCCATCATAAAACCCTGCGCCAGACTGACGTCGTTATGCGCCACGCGCATGCCTTTACCGCCGCCGCCCGCAACGGCTTTAATCAAAACGGGATAGCCCATTTTATGAGCCAGCGCGAGCGCCTCTTCTTTGGTTGACAGAATGCCGTCGCTACCGGGCGTGATCGGCACGCCAGCGGCTTTCATGGTGTCGCGCGCAATCGCCTTGTCGCCCATCTTGCGGATCAGATCGGGAGACGGGCCGATAAAGGTAATGTTGCAACTTGCGCAGATTTCGGCGAAGTGGGCGTTTTCGGCCAGAAAGCCGTAGCCGGGGTGAATGGCGTCCACATCGGCCACTTCGGCGGCGCTGATGATGTTGGCCATTTTCAGATAACTGGAGGTCGCCGAGGCCGGGCCGATACAAATGGCTTCGTCCGCCATCTGAACATGAAGCGACTCTTCATCCGCCTCCGAATAGACCGCGACGGAACGAATACCCATCTCTTTACAGGCCCGGATAATCCGCAGCGCAATTTCCCCGCGATTGGCAATCAGTATTTTTTCAAACATAAAAAACCTTCGGTTAAATCCGAAATTCTAAACTCGAAATCCGAAACATATTCAAAATACCAAACCCGGTTTCGTATTTCGAAATTGGTGCTTCGGGTTTTTAAATTACGCCGGCTCGACAAGAAAGAGCGGCTGGCCGAACTGTACGGGGGTGGCGTTATCGACCAGAATTTTTTTAATCCTGCCCTTCACTTCGGCTTTGATCTCGTTCATCACCTTCATGGCTTCAACAATACAAACGGTCGTGTCGGCCGTCACGTCCTGACCAATCTGCACAAACGAGTCGGAATCCGGCGACGGCGAACGGTAGAACGTTCCAACCATTGGAGACTTGATCGGCACGAGACCTGCGTCAGCGTCCATAACAACCGGGGCGGCAGCCGGAGTCGAAGCGGCGGCGGCCGGAGCGGCCATCATCTGCGGAGCAGAGACCATCTGCACCATGCCGGACGTGCCGCGCTTGAGCTGTAGCGTAAACGCCTCTTCTTCCAGTAAAAATTCTGCCAAATCGTTATCGGTCATCATCTCGACGATTTTTTTAATTTCCTTGAGTTCCATCAGGTCTATCTCCTCTTTGGTTTCTTAACAGGGCTCGGAAACTACATTAAACCGGTTTTGAACGCAAGGCTTCCGGAAGGCCTCGTTGATGGGCGTGGCAGATGGCCGCCGCCAGCGCATCAGCCGCGTCTTCCTGCGGCTGTTCGGCCAGCCCGAGCAGTCGCATCACCATTTTGGCGACCTGCTCTTTTGTGGCGGCGCCAGCGCCGACGGTCGCCTGTTTGATCGAGCGCGGAGAGTATTCGTAAATCGGCAGAGTCCGCAGCGCACAAGCGGCCAGAACTACGCCGCGCGCCTGACCGAGAATCATCGCCGTCTTGGCGTTCTTTGCAAAAAAAGCCCCTTCGATGACGGCTTCGTCGGGTTCAAACTCGGTAATCAGCTTATCGATCTCCTGATGAATCGCCGCCAGACAGCCGGTATGCGGCAAAGACGGTTTATTTTGAATCCGCCCGTAAGCCAATGCCCGCATCTGGTTTCCGGACACCTCGATCACCGCCACGCCGGATGAGCGCAACGAGGTGTCCACGCCTAAGATGCGGACTTTATTCATTCCATTTCCGCCAGAATCGCGTCGTCGATTTCAAACGCGCCGTAGACATTCTGAACATCATCGAGCTCGTCCAGCGCATCGACCAGCTTCATCACCTTCTGCGCCTGCTCTTTGTCCTTAATGTCAGTCGGCATGTCGGGGAGCATCGTCAGCTCAGACGAGGCCATCGCAATGCCCGCCTGGGAAATCGCCTCAGACACCGCAGCATAATCGCCGAACGCGGTCAGCACTTCAAACTGGCCGCCGTCGCGCTGCATATCCTCCGCACCCGCTTCGAGCACGATGTCCATCAGCTTGTCTTCTTCGATGCCGGCGGCATCGATATAGATCTGTCCTTTGCGCTGGAACAGGCGGCTGACGGCACCCTGCTGCGCCATGCTGGCGCCGTTCTTCGTACAGGCGTTGCGGATTTCGGAGGCCGCGCGGTTTTTGTTGTCGGTCAAAGCCTGAATGACGATGCCGACGCCGCCCGGCGCATAGGCTATCCACGGGGGCTTGCGCCCACGCTTCTTCCGTACACGGAAGGCTCTCCTACCGACAGCATCACTGCTG
>JAQUXG010000057.1 GCA_028692515.1 Kiritimatiellales bacterium
GAGCGTGATCTCAAAATCATGACCCGTCACTTTGATAAGAAACGCCTCACCATGACACCGGAGCTAACGAAAAATTTCATGGAACAGCTTTTTTCCAATGTTCAGAAACTGCGCGCAGGCGACCTCTCCACCGAACCGCTCATCGCCCACTTCGAGGACTATTCCCACATCTGCCGCACCCCCGCCATCGACCCGAAAGACCTGCTGAAATGACATTCACTAAAGGATAAAGTGTATGGAACAGGAACAAGAAAATATTTTTTACGAGCAGTTAGCACGAACTATCCAAACATGGCAATGGGTGGAAAGTGAGTTATATTTTATTTACAGCACCATCATGAAAGGCGCCAACTCTCACCTGATCTCCGCAACCTTTCATCATATTCAAAGCTTTGTTTCCAAACTCCAACTGGTGAACTCGTGCTTAGCGCTCATGATTGACGACCAATCAGAAGATGGACGAATTTGGAAAGACCTATTCAATCGATCAAGAAAGCTTAATGAGAAACGAAATAAGATTGTTCACGAACCCGTCCACATAGGAGTGAAAGATGGGCACAGGTTCATAGAAATTTCTCCTTCGTTCTACAATGCACTTGTCATAACAAAGCACAAAACCACACATAAAGGCCCAACCATTACCTCGGAATACAAACCATCAAATGCTCAAGTTCTAGAGAACCACAAGATTGATTTACCCGAACTCTATGACATGGAGCAGTCTTTCAAAAATCTAGCAAAGGAACTTGAGGCATTCCGAACAGCGCATATTCCAGATACTCCAAACACCTGACATCTGCGTAAAAACCGCCTGATTTTTTAAACAAAAAAGCCCGTCTGGACAGACGGGCTTTTCGGTTCCACTAAACGAGGATTAGTCGTTGGTGGCGGAAGCGGCGGCATCTTTTTCTGCCATGGCCGCACGGCGGCTGAGGCGGATTTTACCGTCGCGGTCAACGTCGAGAACCTTGACCCACATGATGTCGCCCTCTTTGCAGATGTCTTCGACTTTGTTGACCCGGAAGTCAGCGAGTTCGGAGATGTGCACGAGGCCGTCTTTGCCGGGCATGATTTCGACAAAAGCGCCGAAGTCACGGATGGTTTTAACGGTTCCTTCGTAGAGCTGACCGATTTCGGCTTCGGCAGTAATGCCGTTGACCGCTTTGACTGCAGCGATCATGGCTTTGGCATCGGCGCTGAATACGTTGACGGTGCCGTCTTCTTCGATGTCGATCTGCACGCCGTAGGTATCGGTGATGCCACGAATGACTTTACCGCCCGGGCCGATGAGTGCGCCGATCTTTTCCGGATCAATCTTGATGACAGTGATACGCGGAGCGAATTCGGACATTTCTTCACGCGGAGCAGCAATGACACTTTCCATATAGTCGATGATGTCCATGCGGCCTTTACGGGCCATTTCGAAGGCGCCTTCGACGAGATCCCAGCGCAGGCCGTCGATCTTGAGATCGACCTGGAAGCCGGTGATTCCGTCACGGGTTCCGCAGACTTTGAAGTCCATGTCGCCGCAGTGGTCTTCCGTACCGAGAATGTCGAGCACGAGTTCTGCCTGACCGTTGTCACCGGTAAAGAGCCCGACGGAAATTCCGCCGACCGGCTTCTTGATCGGAACACCGGCATCCATCAGAGCGAGCGTACCGACACAGGCCGAGGCCATGGAGGACGAGCCGTTGGAACCCATGATTTCAGACACGAGACGCACGGCGTAAGGATAGTTGTCGGGCATGACCGGAATCAGGCTGCGTTCAGCTAGATTGCCGTGGCCGATTTCGCGGCGGCCGGTGTTCCCGAGACGTCCGACTTCACCGACGCTGTACGGCGGGAAGTTGTAGTGCAACATGAAGTTCTTTTCGGTCGCACCGCCGGTGACGGCGTCAATCGACTGCGAGTCTTTACGCGGGCCGAGGGTGACGACGGCCAGCGATTGGGTTTCGCCGCGGTTGAATATCGCGGAACCGTGAACGCGCGGAATAACTCCGACCTGAGCCTTGAGCTCGCGAAGCTGGTCGAATCCACGTCCGCCGACGCGCGTTTTGTTGACGAGTACGTTTTTGCGGAGTTGTTCGATTTCGAGTTCGTCAAACGCGTGCATATAGTCGGTGGCGGTCATTTCCGGGAACGCTTCGAGCATTTTGGCTTTCAGGGATTCCTTAATCGAGGTGACCTTGTTCTGACGTTCGAGTTTGCCGCCGATGGCGAGAGCCTGACCAAGTTCTTCACCGGCAATTTCGCGGGCTTTGTCGAGCATGGTGGTGTCGTCTGCGGGCAGTTCAATGACCTTGTCGGCTTTGCCGAGCTGGCGGCGCAGTTCGAGCTGAGCGGCGATGATCGGCTGAATGGCTTCGTGCCCGATTTTCATGGCGGCGACGAAGTCGGCTTCGCTGATTTCCTTGGCGCTGCCTTCGATCATGAGCGGAAGCGCGGCGGTGCCGGCGTAGGTCAGGTCGAGATCGCTTTTTAGCAACTGCTCGTGCGTCGGGCAGATAACGAACTGTCCGTCAACGCGAGCGATGCGCACTGCGGCGATCGGGCCGCGGAAGGGAAGTTCGGAAAGAACCAGCGCGGCACTGGAGGCGTTGACACTGAGAAAATCGGTGTCGATCTGGCCATCGCAGCTGAGCAGCATGTTGTTGATCTGAACTTCGTCGTAGAACCGGTTCGGGAAGAGCGGGCGGATCGGACGGTCGGTGACGCGGGCGGTCAGGATTTCTTTTTCGGACGGACGGGCTTCGCGCTTGAAGAATCCGCCAGGAAAACGGCCTGCGGCATAGAATTTTTCGCGATATTCAACCTGGAGGGGGAAGAAGTCGCATCCTTCCCGGGGAGCTTTGGTGGTGACGGCGGAGAAGACGATATTATCGCCCAGACCGCAGGAGACTGCGCCGGCTGCCTGCTGTGCGAGGAGGCCGGACTCAAAAAACATCGGCTTGCCGCCGACTTCGAACTCTATTTTGACTGTATCTTTCATTTCTTTCTTTTCCTTCTGCATCCATGACTGCCGGGTGCCCAATGAGACCGGATGCGCAGGTCTTTGGGATGAATAAACGGGCGGCCCGCAATGGGCGCTGTGTTGGAACGGGGCAATCCCCTGAAACAAAACAGCCCCGTCGTGAACGGGGCCGTCCTTATTTTTTAGTGGCGCAAACCAAGACGCTGAATCAGCTCTTTGTAGCGCGGATTATCTGTTCTCGACAGATACGCGAGCAGCTTTTTACGGTTGTTGACCATGGTGATCAACCCGCGACGGGTGCTGTTGTCCTTTTTGTGGGTCTTGAGATGCTCGGTGAGAGCCTCTACATGTTTGGTCAGCAGTGCAACCTGCACTTCAACAGATCCGGTGTCCCGGTCATTGCGCTGATATTCTTTTCTAACTTCCGCTTTTACTGCTGTATCCACTTACAGGCTCCTTCTTGACTCTCTTCGTTTTCACTACATCTATAGTTGAGCGCGACAATATATAGACGCCCCCCACCCTTGTAAACTGCAATATCCAAATAAAAACGGACGCGCGGGTCGTCCCGGTAGCGGGAAAAACCGCCCGTTTCCAGACATTGGAACCGTTTTTTCCAAGCAATTGGAAAAACAACCGGCACCCCGGAGTCCGGGGTGCCCGCCTTCACTCCTTCATAGAAAACTCAGCCGATGGCGTCGTGTCCGCGCTCACCGGTGCGAATGCGGATGCATTCATCGAGGCTGTGGATGAAGATTTTACCGTCGCCGATTTTTCCGGTCCGGGCCCCTTTGATGATGGCCTCAATGGTCGGCTCGACGAAGTCGGTGTTGACCGCAATTTCGATGCGCACCTTCTTAAGGAGGTTCACTTCAACGTCCGCACCGCGATAGGTTTCGTGATAACCTTTCTGCTGGCCGCAACCGAGCGCGTTGGTGACAGACATTTTGAAGACCTCTTTTTCGTAAAGAGCCTGCTTCACCGCAGTGAGCCGGTCGGGCTGAATATAGGCAATAATGAGTTTCATTGTTTTTCTCCTTATTAATTAGCTGTTGGTGAAGAACTGGAATCCGGCATAAGCCTCCATGCCGTGTTCGCCGATGTCGAGACCCTTGAGTTCTTCTTCTTCACTGACGCGGATACCGATGGTTTTCTTCAGTGCGAAGAAGATCAGGAATGCCGCCGGGAAGCAGGTGATGCCGTAAGCGGCCACGCCGAGCAGCTGAGTCAGAAAGCTGTAGTCGGGACTGAAGATGCCGACGAACAGGGTTCCGAGAATCCCGCAAACGAGGTGAACCGTTGTGGCACCGACCGGGTCGTCGATTTTCAGTTTGTCGAACATCATGACGGAGAGTACCGCGACCGCGCCGCAGACAAAGCCGATGATGATGGAGGCGGAGATGGATACCGCATCCGCGCCGGCGGTGATGCCAACGAGTCCGGCCAGACAGCCGTTGAGCACCATGGTTAAGTCAGGTTTTTTCTGAACAGTCCAGGACATGATCATCGAACCGATGATACCTGCCGCGGCGGCCAGTGAAGTGGTGGTTAGCACGAAGGAAACCATGCCGGGATCGCCGGAGAGGACAGAACCGCCGTTAAACCCGAACCAGCCGAGCCAGAGAAGGAATACGCCGATGGTCAGCAACGGCAGATTGTGGCCCATGATGGCCTTGACCTGTCCGTTGACATATTTTCCCATGCGCGGACCGAGCAGCAGAATACCTGCAAGCGCGCCCCATCCGCCGACGGAGTGAACGAGCGTGGAACCGGCGAAGTCGTGGAAGCCTTTATCAGCCAGCCAGCCGCCGCCCCAGGTCCAGGAACCGACAAAGGGATAGACGAAGGCGACGTAAATCGCGGAGAAGATGAGGAAGGAGCTGAGCTTAATGCGCTCAGCAACCGCACCGGAGACAATGGTCGCGGCGGTAGCGGCAAACATGCCCTGAAAGAGGAAGTCGGTCCAGTAGGTATAGTGACCGTCGGCATATTCAATCAGCCCGGCAGCACCTTCAGGAGAATGGAGACCAAAGCCGCCGAAACCGAAGAATCCTGCGATGGTGAAATCGCCCGGATACATCAGGTTGAAGCCGATCAGCGCATAGGTGAGCAGGCCGATTGCGACGATGACCGTGTTTTTAAACAGGATGTTCACGGTGTTTTTAGCACGGGTCAGACCGGTTTCAACGGTCGCGAATCCCAGATGCATGGTGAACACCAGAAAGACGGAAACCATCATCCAGATGTTATTGGCGGTGAACATCGCATCGGCGGCTGTTACTGCCGGCGCGGCTTCTTCCGCATGAGTTGCCATACCGAGCGCCAGAACTCCGGCGAACATCAGCAGAGCCTTCTTCCATTTACACATACACTTCTCCTTGTTCGGGTTAACTTCCAAATCCGTCGCTTGCGCGACAAGCTGGTTCGTTTATAAGCAGAAAGTCGGCCAGAATTTTAAACAGGAGAACATGTTGTTCTTAAGTTGTTTATATGGAATAAATTACAATTTATACGCCAGCGGATACAATAAATAACAAAAATGTATTCGTTTGTTTTTTACAGACACTAATGTGTTATTTGGTCTGGGTGTCGAGCAGGGCCTCGACCTCAGAAACGCGGCTGCAGGCCAGCATCCGGCGGGCAACCGCCGCCGCTTTCTTCGCATTGACTCCGGAAATCGCCTGCTGAATTTCGTACGCCCTGCGCGACGGCAGACTCAGCTTTGTAATGCCCGCGCCGATCAGAAACGGAATCATCTTCGGATCCATGGCAATGTCGCCGCAGATCGACACATCTTTGCCGTGATTTTTCGCTACCGAAATGACCCGCTCAATCGCGCGCAGGATAGCCGGATGATGCGACAGATAGAGTTTTGATACCTGATCGTTTGTCCGGTCGACGGCCAGCATATACTGAATGAGGTCATTGGTGCCGATCGACATGAAATCGACTTCGCGGGCAAGATCTTCAATCAGCACAACCGCCGAGGGAAGCTCCACCATGATGCCGATCTTTGTATCGCGGTTATAGGGCACCCCGCGCTCATCCAGTTCGCGCATACAGCTGTATACGACATCTCGTGCCTCCAGAAAATCGTCCAGCGAGGCAATCAGCGGGAACATGATGCGTGTATTGCCGCCGGCCCCCGCCCGGAGAAAAGCGCGCAGCTGTTCGGAAAAAATGTCTTTGTGCAACAGCGAGAAGCGGATGGCACGCAAGCCAAGAAACGGATTGGCTTCTTCGACTTCGCCTTGATAGGAAAGCACCTTGTCGCCGCCGATATCGAGCGTACGAAAGGTCACTTCGCGCCCTTCCATTGACTCAACGATCCGGCTGTAAACGCGGTACTGTTCTTCCTCTGAAGGAAATGCGTTGCGGATGATGAAGGGGAATTCACTTCGATAGAGTCCGATTCCCTCTGCGTGGGACGCAATGGCGGGCTTCAAGTCGCTCAGCAGGTTGATGTTGGCGAACATGTGAATCCGCGTCCCGTCCTCCGTACTGGTGACATCGCAAACCTGTGCAGTGGCTTCCAGTTCCTGGAGCGTTTTCTCATGCTCGGCATACTCACGAAGAACCTCTTGAGACGGATTGACATAAATTGTCCCCTGATTCCCGTCCATCAACATCTCGCACGACTCGCAAAACAGCTCAAACTGCTGCGGGTCGATCATCACCATCGGCTTCTGCAGCGAACGGCAGATGATCGCGTTGTGCGACGTCACCCCGCCCTGTACGATGAAGCCTTCGGCTTTTTCCGTCGCCAGCTTAAGAATATCTGACGGCAGCAACATGTCGGCCACGATAATCTGTCCGCTGTAGTCACCCTGAACGCGTCCGCCACCGATCAGGTTTTCGAGCAAACGATGCCCAAGGTCTTTCAGGTCGTGAACCTTTTCCTGTAACCGCGGATTGGAACTGGCGGAGAAGATCTGAATGTACCGGTTTACCAGATCAACGATCGCTTCCGCAGGCGGGGAGCCCTTCTCGATGCGACGGCGGATTTCGCCCGAAAATTCATCGTCCGCCAGAATCAGCAGGTGCGCACTGAAAATCAGCTGAGCCACATCCGACAGTTCTTCATCGGCCTGACGTTGCAGATCCTTCAACTGCTGCTCGGTTCGTTCCAAGGCGAGATCAAAATCCTTGACGGTCAAGCCGTCCGGGACACCGGCAGGCGTCTGGAACGATCCGCCGCGCCCCGAAATAATAAAGGTCGCCCGGCCCTGCGCGATGCCACCGCTGGCCGGACGGCCCTTGATCATCTTAGCGCCTGCCGGTTCCTGCGGTTTCACCGCATCGCGGCGGTGCAGTTCCTGCAACAGCGTGGCATTTTCAATCACGGCGGCGAGCTGCGCGGCAATTGCGCCGAGCGCCTGCTCGTCTTTCTTATCAAAATAGTCCGGCTCCGGATCCTGCACCACCAGCACGCCAACGCGGGTCAGCCCGCGCCGGATCGGGACAGCCAGAAACGCCTGATATTTTTCCTCATCAATTCCGGAAACCGGCTGATATTTCGGACTAAGCGACCCGCGGGCTTCGCGGATTGCGCGCAATTCCTTAAGAGAAAGGCCTGCGAGCCCCTGTCCAAGCCGCAGCTTCACCTGACCGACCGCATCCAGGCTCAACCCCTGCGTTGCGCGCAGAGTCAGATCGCGGGTTTTGTCGTCATAAATATAAATGGAGCAGACGGCCGCCTGCATGTGATAGGCCACCACACTCACCGCCGCCTGCAGAAAATCGTCGAGGCTGCTGCTCTTCTCGAAGAGAGACGACAGCTCCGCGATATCGCAAATCATATTGACGTTTGCTTTTCCCATAAAAAATCCGACTGCTTTTTAGCCCATTCTTCCAAGGATTGGAAGACCATAGCATGGCGGTAACGTGATTTTTCTGAAGCAACCCCGGCTTTGCTGACATTCAACCTTGAATTACAAGGCCTCGCCGTGTAATAGGTGAAAATTGAAATAATGCTAAACTCAAAGTGTCCGCAAAGCCGGGGGTGCTTCATTTTGACCCCTTTTCTCAAGGACTGGCGCTTACCCGAAAAAAGCCCATTGATTAAGCTGAAATGTATTGGCAGGGAAGCTCACTTCAAACATTCGGTCCTGAAATGGAGACACCATGATAAACATGACGAGAATATCACGACTAAATCCTGCTCCGCTTAACGTCCTGCTTGCCTGCATCGCCATAGAGTCATCAGCGACATCCCAAGCGGCCCTCATCGCGTCGGATTCCTTCGCGACGCAAGCTGGTGGTGCTCCCAGCTACTATGTCGAGGGATCCCTCGACAGTGGCACCGCACAAAACCCCACCGTTGGTGTGAGCGGCTTCTCTGGTGCGTGGGACGCTATTAATGGCAGTACGGCAGCCGTGCAGGCACAGGACAGCATCAGCTTGACACACGCCATGTCTCCCGGCACCGCCCTGGCTGGTTCAATCCGGGGGTACTACATGGCAGGCACCGTTGCACGACGTGTTAGCCGGGCACTAACCTCCGCCCCGGCTGTCGACGGCACGTACTACATGAGCGTGTTGCTCAAAAAAACCGTGACATCAGGCGGAAATCTCTACGCGGGGCTGGGCCCTTCGGAAAGTTATACGCTGGCTTTTGCATCTTCCGGCGCAACCTTGATCGGCCTTGACGGCGGTGCTATTTCGTTTTATTCCGGAGGCTCCACCACCACACTTCTGGATTCAGGCCGTGTTACCGCTAATGAAACCTACCTGGCATTGCTCGAATTCGACTACAGCACAACAGGGGCTGATTCTGTGACGGTGACCCTCTACGACGGCTCATCCGTTCAGCAGGCCTCTCAGACGTTCAGCGGATTGAATCTGGACATGTCACACCTCACCTTGGCCGTGACCAGCTATAGTCCGACTGAGGCTATTGATGAATTCCGTTTTGGCTCTCAACTGAGCGATGTGATTTCAGACTCCATCGCAATCACGGCGGCCGACACCTACATCCTTCCGTTTGGAGAAACCAGTATTTCGAACGCAGCATCTGTACTGGACAACGATCTTTTCGCTACCTCTGCCCTGCTGGTTAGC
>JAQUXG010000058.1 GCA_028692515.1 Kiritimatiellales bacterium
GCCTGAGCCTCATTCAAGATGCCGATAATCTGCTCTTCGGTGTGACGCTTCTTCATTCCTGAGTCCTCCTTCTCGGTTTTTACCACGGAGAACTCTCATCTCAAACCGTCCAGTTTCATGGGCTCAGGTCAAACGGATGCTTAAGGAGAGTGTGACATGAAAAGCCGGGTATCCGGAAACTTGCGGGGTCTGAGCGCACAATCGGATGCAGTATTTGCTTGTAGTGTTTGATATACCTTTGATATGGATTAAACATATTGTTCGGTGCGCTGTTTGGGCTTGATGGCGTATTGATCCGTGCAGAGGGGGTTGCGTTTATGTTGCCAGGGTGTTACAACCAAAAAACGTTGAGTGCGATACCGCATAAGCACATTTTTTTTGCCGGATGAAGGAGTTCGTTTTACGTTGAGATCCTGTTTGCTCACTCTCGCGCGCAACGGGGCATAACACCGGATTTCTTTTTCTAAACGAGAGATGACGAATAGAGAATAAAACGGAAGTATTTTTGATTTCACAGGCTTTAAAAAGAGGGGGGATTCACAATGAAATATAATCTGCTTCTAATCGTCTTTTTTGCGAGCCGGCTGCTGTCCTTCGGTGAACTTTCGGAAAAAGAAATAAAACAGCTCAAGCGCGATGTGCAGATTGCCGGGGTTCGCACCAACACGCAGCGCACGGAGGATCGAAAAAAAATCGAAATTTTACAGGTCAACACCTTCCAAAACCAGGATGATTCGTCGGTTTATCGAATCCGTTTTGCCGTTGAGCTGAAAGACAAAGAAAAAAAGACATACATTGCGGAATTTACCGGAGCCCCGTCCGGCGACTATGACAGCGAATATGAGGGCGAGGATTACTGGGAGCTTTATATGCCCTACGAGGAACTCGAAGGGCTGAATGTGACGGCTTATGCGATTCAATACGGAGTCATGGACGGGGAAACCTTTTTGCCGCTGGCAGACGTTCAGAAGAATTACGAAAAAATGATGGACGGGATCGCAAAGAAAACGACCAGTCCCTTTCCGGCGAAAGTCATGTTGTTTCATTATTATATGTATGACGATAGTACCGACGGATCCACGGAGTCCACCCCTCAGAGAGTTAAGGCTGTAAAATGATGAGTTTGCGGCGAAGTTTTTTTCTCGCAGTGGCCTGTAGCGCAGTTTTTGCGTTGCATGCGGCGGCGGCGACAGCTACGCAAGAAGAGCTTGCGGCGCTGAGCGCCAGCGGGCTGTTGACCGAGGCAACGAAAAATCTGTCTCAGGAAAACTATGGCTCCGCGATTCCCTATCTAAAAGAATATCTGGAACGGATGAAGGGGGATGGTGACGTCCGGGTGCTTGCGATGATGCAGGAGGTTCGGCTCAAGCTCGGCAAAATCATGGCGTATTCGGAAGATTCACTGTCTGCTATTGACTATCTCCAGCAATACATCGAAACACTTCCATGTTATAAGCCCCGCGAGGCACTGAAACTGCTGTCTGTGAACCTGTATAATGCCGGTTTGTACGACCAGTGTGTTTCTGCTGTAACGAACGCGTTAACCGAGCCGCCGCCGAGGGTGTTGAAGAGAGAAGAAAAGGCTCGCGACTATAACGAGATGTCGAAGGATGAGCTGGGCGGGCTTACGGTTCGGAAGCTCAAGCGTCTTGACAAGGAACTGGCCGAGACAAAGGAAATTTCTTCCGATTTCCCTGACGACGCTCCTGAGCCGGAACCGAATTATACGGTTGAAGAGCTGGTTCTGCTGAATCTGACACTGGGGGATGCCTGTGCGGAACTAAAAAACTGGCAGGGGTGCCTTGCGCCGTATCAATTTGTGACTGAAAATGCGACGGATGAATCGCGCAAAGGATATGCCATTCTGCAGACGGTCAACGCTTTGATCGGGCTTGAGCGGTATAAAGATGCCGGGACGTTTGTGATTCAGCTTTACCGTAGCAACGCTCGCTATGACATACGCGTGAACATGGCGCTGATGAAGATTGCGGCGGTGCTGTTTGACCGCGGCGAGCCGGACAGCGCATTGGTACTCTATCGCATGGTTCTTCCTCGCAGAGAACTGGTGGCCTATCAGGAAGGCAAGATGAACGCGATTCGCCGGGAAGCGGGTCTTCCGTCTGTGGATATAAAAATTGTCACAAACGAAACAGGCCGGGTTGAGACCCTGTTCGGCAATAAAATCACCGATCTTTCTTTGCCGGGGGCTCAAACAACGTTTGCCGCAGATCAGACCCTGCCGGCCAAGCCGCCAGCTCTGATCCAGCTTGAAGAACTGACCACGACGCTGGTCTCGCTTCCGGCGTATGAGAATGAGGTGCTTTACCGGACGGGTCAGGTCTATGCAGAAACCGGACGGTCGTGGGAAGCGGTGGCTGCGCTGAATCTTGTGGCGCTCCGCGATCCGGATGGTGAGCTCGGCCAGCGGGCTTTCGCAGAATCCCTGCTGGTTCTGGTGGATCCTCTTGAAGAATACGCGCGTGTCGAAACGCTCGCAACGCAGTTTCTGGCCGCCTACACGGATGGTCTTGGGCCCCGGATGGTGGCACATGCGCTGACCAGTTGCTACCAGAAGCAGGAGCGGTGGAAAGACATCAAAAAGATTCTTCCCGTCATCAAGCAGTTTATCCCTTCGGACAGCAAGACGGTTCGTCAGTATGAGTGTGAACTCTACTACATGCAGGCGATTGCTGATCTAATGCTGTTTAATTATGATCAGGCGCTCGCCGGTTTTGCCGGGATTCTAACGGATTTCCCGGACTCGCACCAGCAGGAGAATGCAACGCACTGGCATGCGATGACCCAGACATTCTTGAAGAACTATGAAAAAGCACTGGCCGAATTTAATTCTTATTCCGCAACCTATCCGCACGGAGCCTGGATGCCGGAAACCGCATTCCATAGCGGAATCTGTCTTTTCGGTCTGGATCGGCTGGAGGAGGCCCAACAGCGATTTACCGAAGTGATCAACACCTGGCCGGATTCTTCGGTTTACCCGGATGCGTGCAGTCTGCGCGGTGATATTCTGGCATCAAAAGGTCTGCTGACCGAGGCACAGCGGGATTACGAGGCGGCCATTGCCAAGGCCCGCACCCCCAAACAGGACTCCTATGCGGTTTTCCAGATGGTATCCATGTTTGAACTGGAAGCGCGCTATCCGGAAATGATCAACGTCATTCAGGCCTATTTAGCTCGTCAGGGCGAGGAGGCCGACGTGGCCAAGGCCGCCTATTGGATTGGAAAGATCAAGCTGGCACAGGGGCTGACCGACGAGGCAGTTGCGGCCTATCGCGATGCCATTATCAAATACGGCGGAAATATTTTACAGGACGGTGTCGATCTGATCATTACGGAACTGTCAAAAGTTGCGAAGAAGCTGGAGGCCGCGCCGCGACAAAAGCTTGAAGAAAGTCTGCAGACGGCCATAGACGCAACGGACAATCAAACCCTGAAGCTCCGTCTGCGGGTGCTGCTGGCCAAGATAAACGGGACCGAGATTGAGCTGGGTAAGGAGCTGATTACCGAGTTAGACGATCTGACACAGGCCCCGCCGCCGGTGCTGGCTATCATTTGCAAGGCCTCTTTTGCAGCGAGCGACTATTCCCGCGCACAGGAAATCCTGAACATTTTCCAGACCCGCTATGAGGATTCCGATTTCATGCGGGATGCCTATAAACTTCGCGCATACGACCTGTATGCAGCCGGTGATATGGACGCGGCAGCGAAAATTGTCGAGGAGACACAGGCAATCTACGGGTGGCAGCAGGACGTTGTTTGGGCGCAGCTGATGAAGGGTCGGATTGCACTGCAACGGGGTAATTTTGATACAGCTCGCGAGGCATTCCGCGAGGTACTTAAGGTGCGCGAATGGCGCGGCGCGCCGTATGCCGAAGCCACGTATCGTCTTGGGGAAGTCGAAGAAAAGGCCGGTGATCCGCGCAAAGCCTTCGCGTGGTATCAGCGCGCTTACTTCCAGTATAAGGGCTATGCACAGGGACGCTGGGCCGCCGACGCCTATCTCGCCAGCGCTCGCTGCCTGCAGGCGCTCGGGCTTGAAAACGACCGGCGCAACACCTATCGCGCCATGCTGTTCGATACATACGTCAATCAATTGCCGCAGGCCGACGTTGCACGACAGGCACTCGGGCGTGAAGAAGTATCCGAAATAAACCTGCTTATGGCACAAGGCGTTCAAACCAACTTCACGGTAACGGTTGACGCGGAGGGCACGGAAGAATGAACCGGACGTTCGTAATTTTAATCCTATTCGCTATTGCAGGGCTTTCTGCAACTGCTCAACAGGCTGTGCCGCCTGCGGCAGTTAAGCCGGTGCCGGGTGATCCGGCCGAAATGGCATTGAACTCTCTCCGTGCGGGACAGATTCCGGCGGCGGAGGCACAGATAAAAGATATTACCAATCCGGCGGCAAGACGGTTTGTGCAAGCCTCTATCGAGCAGGCAAAGGGCGAACCGAAGCGCGCAATTCAGACGGTGTCAGACGAGATTGTGCAGTATCCAAACGACCCGGACTGGACGGCAAAAAGCGAGTTGTTGAGCGCGGCGCTTTATATGGAACTGGGAATGATCGATGCTGCCGATGTGACGGCTCGGCAGATCCAGATGCTTCATGAGGGAACGGATGCCGCAGTAAAAGCAACCGCTCTGCGGAATAAAATTGAACAATTGAAAAAAGTGACGGAAGTAAAAGGGAGTATCAAATGAAGAAAACAGGCGTGTTAATGACTGTGCTGCTCGGCGTAGCAACGGGAGTGTGGGCTCAGAGCACTGGCGAAGCAGGTGCGGCACTGACTCAGGATAATGCAACCCTGCTCCAGCTGATCAAGACCGGCGGATGGTGCATGTGGCCGCTGGGAATCCTTTCATTCATGATGGGCGTTTTTGTGATTCAGAATTTTATTTCGTTGCGCCCCAAAACCCTGCTGCACACCGAAATGATGCCCGATCTTCTTGAAATGATGATGCAGAAAAAAACCTGTGATGCCCTGATCTACTGTCGCGAACATCCGTCGATGTTCACCAATACATTCGGTGCCGGGCTGGAGCGCGTTCTCGACGGCGTGGATGACTTCGATAAAGTGGACGAGTCGGTGAAAGAGGCCTCTGTAGAGCAGGTGAGCCGCCTGATGAAACCGATCGATTATCTATCGATCATCGGGGCCACGGCGCCGATGGTCGGACTGCTCGGAACCGTCTCCGGGATGATCAAAGCGTTCCAGACCATGGGGACGCAAGGCATGGGCAAACCCGAGCTTCTGGCGGCGAATATCGGGGAAGCACTGATCACGACAGCAACCGGTCTGATCATTGCTATTCCGGCCATGTTCTTCTTTTTCGGCTTCAAAAAAGGCTTTGGCAAAACGCTTGCCACGCTCGGTCGCAATTTGGGCTATCTGTTCGATGCCCTCGAAACCGGCAAACGACCGGCCGCCTATATCGATCTGGAAGCATTAAAGAAGATGCAAAAAGGCTGAGTTTTATCTCTGTTTTTTCCGGAACTTGGAAAAGGGAAACCAAATGGATCTTGAACAGCACAATCAGGACGAAGAAGTCGAAATTAACATGTCCCCGATGATCGACATGGTCTTTCTTCTGCTGATCTTCTTCATCGTGGCTTCCATTGTGGTGGAAGATAAGGTGAGGGTGGACATTCCGTCTGCCGTGTACGCCAAAGTTCCGGAGAAAATCACCGACCGTGTTGTTATTTCGATCAACAAACGCGAGGAGCTGTTTGTCGGCACCACGAAGGTTTCAATAGAAGAACTCAAAGGGCTTGTGGAAAAGGCCGTGGAAGCGGATCCCAAAGTACGTGTCATGATTCGCGAGGATGGCAATGTGGAATACAGGGTTAGTGACGAAGTGATGACCGCTTGCGGAGACGCCGGAGCGGTCGATATGATCTTTGCAGCTTTTGAAGAGTAGGTGCTGCCAGGGCAGCGTGGAGAAAACCGGTGAATTTAACTAAAGATTTAGAACAGGTAAAACTGGAGTTGCAGATTGCGCCGCTGATCGACGTGGTTTTTCTGCTGCTGATCTATTTTATGGTGACGGCCTCGCTGGTGAAAAAAGAAGGCGACATCTCTTTTATTCTTCCGGCCAGTATACCGCAGAAAGAAATTGTCGCCGTGCCGGTCGAGGTGCAAATCGAAATTGACGCCGACGGCACCGTTGTGATCGAAGGAATGCAGTTTCAGAAAGGGGATGTTTTGCTGAACGGAATGGTCACTCAGATCATGGGCCTGAGGCAGATGGCGGCATCCCAGAAATCGCCTTTTTTTGTGACGCTTCTGCCGGATAACCATGCGCGGCACAGACGGATTATTAATGTAATGGATGCCTGCGCCGCCGCCGGCGTCGAAAGCCTGACGTTTAGTAAAGGAACCTGAATAGAACAGATTTTGGAATGTTTTCACGAAAACCCATGCACAACATAACGATATGAATCATAAAAAATAGACGGTGGATTAGACGAATTATTTATATGCGGCGGGAGAGTCTCGACGCATCAACCAAGGCCGCTGGCCAAATGAAGGAGGAGCTCATGTCACGAATGCTTATACTGGTCGGTAGTGTACTGCTGATCACATCAACCGGATTTTCAGAAATCCTGATTACTGCGCAAGATTACGCCGTCGATAGCGATGTCGTTCTGGAAAGCGCAGTCAGCGAGATCAAATCCGCACCGCGCGATACGGCGGATGTGATCGGCGACAGCATCAAATCCGTTAGCGATGAAGTTATCACCGCATCCAAGGGTGTCGCGGCGGTCTTCAAAAAAGACCTCCATGCAAAAGCGCAGAAGAGCGGTGAGCTGGCCGTCGAAAACGCATGGGACTCCTCCAACGACATTCTTTTCCGTTCCTATACGGTCAGCGACGAAATCGGTTCTGTGCTGATGTCGGGTGTGAATGACGGCGCGGGTGAAGATAACGGAGACGGTTCCTCCGTTGACGTGAGTGGCTTCTTTAAAGACATTAAATTTCCAAGAAAAACATCGGCCTACTACCTGCCGAAACTCAACAACCTTTTTGTCCGTCAGACGCTGGAAAATATTCTGAATATCGAAGATGTGCTGGCCGATTATCAAGACGCCCGTCAGGAGCTGATGGGTCATCAGGTTGAAATCGAAGCCAAGTTTGTGGAGGTCAACCAGAATACCCTTAACGAACTCGGATTCAAATGGAACTTTGCCGGCAAGGGAACCAGCACGGCCAGCGGGGCAACCGTTGCCAACGGTAGCGGCGATGCCAATCTTGCTAAAAATATCTTTCTGCCTGCACAGGACATCCTGAACCAAGGATTGCGTACCGCCGCAAGCGCACTGGGTGCTGGTGCCGCTTCGGACACCCTGACTCTCACAAAATCCGTAGGCTCACTTCAGTGGAGTCTCGTGATCAATGCGCTGGAACAGTCAGATGATGCAGATGTTCTATCCGCCCCGCGCGTGGTGGTTCGTGATGGTGGCACGGCTAAAATTCGGGTGGGTGAAGAGCAGATGATGCCGAAGAGTTTTGACGTGGACAATCAGTCCACCAGCCCATGGGTGATCCCTTCCGACTGGAATCTTGAATTAATGGGTGTGCAACTGGAAGTCAGCCCGCAACTTCGTGAAGGCGGTCTGATTGATCTTAAAATCAACCCCCAGGTTCAGGAACTCGTCGGGTATGACAGCTATCAGCTTGTTCCGTCCTATACTGGCGGAGTAACAAGTACGGTTGAATTGAATACCACCCTTCCTTACTACCGCCTCCGCAAAATGGAAACACAGGTAACGGTTGCTGACGGCAGCACCGTCGGTATGGGCGGTCTGATTTATGACAAACTGGAAACCTTCCGCGATAAAGTTCCCGTACTGGGAAGCATTCCGCTGATCGGGCGTCTGTTCCGCTCGGAAGGGGAAAAGAGCGTCAAACGCAATTTGATGATCTTTGTGACGGCGACACAGGTAGATGTCAATGGCCGCAGATCCTCTGATCTCGCCCTGAAAAAATAACCGCATTTATCAAGGAGAACATGATGCAAAAAATAATGACTACTTTTACTGCGGTTGTACTGTGCGCCGCTGCGGGCTTTGCCCAGGAAAAATCGGACAGCGTTGATGGAATTTTTAAAGAGCTGGCGAACTACACAGGCGCGCCGGCCGTTGCGGTCGAACAGCCGACTCCGGCACCTGTTGCCGCAGAGGTTTATCTGCCCGTTGTTACACAAGTCGAGCAGGTTGCCCCGGTACAGGTTGAGCCGGCCGCTCTTGAGCCAGCCGTTGTGATGAACGGAACGATCGATGCAAAGGCATTGATGGAGGAGAGCCGTGATCAGTATGCCGCTGGCGAATTTGCAAAAGCGCAGCAGGGCTTTGAAAAGATCGTCAAGATTGCTCCGGAGAGCTGGATGGCCCGGATGTATCTTCGAACCCTGATGGAACGCGATCAGCGGAAGATGGAAGTCAAGGGAATGAAGGCGGTCAGCGCCGCATGGTCTACGGATCTGGTGGTTCGTTCGTACGCTCTGGGTAGCGAGGCCTGTGAGAAAATGGGTCTGGCAGATACAAAAACCGTGAAGGATGTATCTGCAATTTTTCCGCAGGTTGATTTTCCGAAAGGATCATCAGCAATCTATCAGCCCAAGATGGAGGCCCTTTTCGTGCGCAATACACGTGAAAACCTCACCGTACTCGAAGCGATTCTAGGGGCCATGAATCTGGCTCAATTCTCCACCGATACCGATCAGGTTGAAATTGAATCCAAATTCATTGAAGTCTCCGAAGGAACGCTCGAAGAACTCGGGTTTGAATGGAGAAGTATGGTCGGGAACGATATCGGCTTGGGTGGTGATGTGACGGCTCCGGGCGGGCAATATCTCTTTGATGATGCTCTCCGTGGCGGTGCGTCAGGCCCGGCGATGCCCTTTACTCAGCCCGGCAGTCTGGGGTACGGAACAACGGCTGCATCCGGGAACTGG
>JAQUXG010000059.1 GCA_028692515.1 Kiritimatiellales bacterium
TGGAAATTGCCGACGGCTGGAGCATTCTGGCGCGGTCGGAATTTTTAGTGCTTCCCTGCTTTGAGGAATCTTTCGAGCTGGTTTTCCTGATCCTTTTCTACAGCGCCAACCTGCTCATCGCCGAAGAAGCGGAATTATAATCCGCTCAGGATTTTCATCACCTGTTTAGCGGCCTGCGGCCAGCTGAGGCGGGCGGAGTAGTCGTCAAAGGCGCGCAGTGACAGCGCGCGGTATCCTGTCGGGTTGCTGAAGAGCGCGGCAATTTTTTCTGCGTAAGCCGGTGCATTTTCCACATCCAAACAATATCCGTTGATGCCTTCATGTACCGCTGTTGGAATTCCGCCGGTGTTCGATGCGATGGCGGGCAGTGCGAAGCTGTTGGCTTCCGGAAAAATATGGCCGAAACACTCGGCGCGGCAGGGCTGAATCAGAAAGTGCGCTTCGCGGTAGAGCTGTTCCATTTTCGCCCGCTCGTCCGGTTTGGCCAGCGATAGAAATCCTGCACTTTTTGCAAACGCCGGAACGTTCGGCATGTGTTTGGCCGGATCGGTTCCGAGGAAGGTGATTTCGGTTTGAATTCCCTGTGCGTTGAGAATCTCGACCGCCCTGATCGCGGTGTCGCCGCCTTTGCGTTTCCATTCCACGCCGGTGAAGAGCAGGCGGCAGGTGCCGTCAAATTGTTTTCCGGCTGCCAGTTTTTCGGCATCGGCACGCGAAAATCCGGAGGTGAGGTTTGCACCATACGGCACGACCTTCACCTGTTCTTCGGTTGCGCCGTAGAGTTCGATCGCGCGCTGCGCCGCCCAGTCCGACGCGAAGATGAGCCGTGCGCAGTTTTTGACCGCCGCGCGATCCATTTTTTGCAGATCGCGCCGCGTGCGGCGGCAGAGTCCGCTGAAGGTTTGGTAATAGTCGAAGAGTCCGCCGTAGAGAGAATCCGTCCAGACGGCGAGGGGCCGGTCGGTTTTTAAAAATGCGGCGTGTTTAACTTCCGTGCAAAGCACGGCTTGTGCAGAACAGTGTTCCAGTTTATGAGCCAGCTGCCGCCCGTAGCCGCGGCTCAGCGAGGGTTCCGCCCAGCCGTAGTATTTTTCCCGCGTCAGTTTTGGATAGAGCAGAATCCGCGCGGCGGCGGCTGGCGAGCAGAGGTTTTTAAGCGGCGCGAGAAAATAGAAGGCATCCGCTTCAGCTTCCAGATGCAGTGCAATATTTTCGCCTGCGCTGTGGATGCCGGTTGCACCGGGTTTGCGTTCGGCGGCGGACTGTCTGAAATCCAGATGATGGGCGAACGCGAGATTCACTGGTTGACCTCTTGATTCGTGGTGCGGGTGTCGCGCCAGACTTTGGATAGTTTGCCGCGGCAGAGGAGCCGGAGCGCGGCAAGAAACTGGAGCGAGTCGAGGGAAACCTGGACGGCCAGTACCGGGAAGTAGGCCGCTTTTTTCGATGAGCTGAATCCACGAAAGCGGGCGAAGCGCGTGGAAAGCAGGATGCGGTAAATGCGAATGTAGTCGCGCTTCCGGATCTGCTCGGCGATCAACCGGAGCGACCAGCCGGGTTCGGTTTGGTTCAACTGTTCAATCAGCGCGGCGGCATCCGGAGCGTCATTTTTATGTGCCTGAAGAAATTCCCATATCCAGCGGTGAATGATGTAGCCCGCGATCTGCCGCCGGTGAGTCGCCAGCACATCGGGCAGGCGGGTGTAGGCTTCAAAGACATGGGAGGCGGTTTCGGCGATCAGCAGGCGTCGCGCCGCGTCTTCGGGCTCCGTGAGAAAGTTGGAGACTGCCATTTTTTTGATGAACCCGTCTTCGACGATGATCCCTTCCGGAATCCAGAGGCGGCGAAGCCACGCGGCGCGGGCGCAGTAGAGTTGTCCGCAGAGCTGTCCGGAAGCGGACTGGTTGATGTTCGCGGTTTTCATCGAAATCTGATCGAGCAGAGTGTAGCGCTGTTTGAATACGATGTGTTTTACCGGCAGGTCAGTGCAGATGAACGCCTCGGGGTGTGCGCAGAGCTTCTGAAGCATGTTCCGCAGGGTGTCGGGCATGTAGATCTGAATGTCGGCATCGACGAGAAAAATGATGTCGGCCTGCGGGTCGGCCAGTTCATGCACGAAGACATTCCATGCGTTGGTCTTTCCCGGTGTGGTCAACGGATGCACCTGCCAGCGTACGGCTTCAGGACAGTTCAGTTTTTCAGCGGCGGCCAGCATAGCGCCTTTCGCCGCCTGTGCGGTGTTATCGGTGCATCCGTTTGGAACGCAGACGATTTGAATCTCGAAGCCGCTGGTTACGGCATCGCGGATCAGGCTTTGCGCAAACACGCTGTGAAGGGTCGCGCGGATGCTGACTTCTTCATTCCACGCCAGAATGCCGATGCTGATTTTCATAATTTACAATGTTCGCAGATTCACCGGAACCGGCGGTGCCTCAGAAACTACAGCGGCGGCGTAGCCGGAATCAATTTCCAATGTTTGGAAAAACCATTGTCCGTCTTTTCCAATGCTTGGAAAAAAGGGCGTTTCGCCGAGCGGTACCGCGAAGGTGTTGAGCTCTTTATAGATGCCGATGCCCAGTGCCTTCACATAGGCCTCTTTTTTGGCCCAGATTTCGAAAAAAACCTCTTCCGGTTTCTGCCGCTCCCTGTGGTCGCTGCCGCGCGTTAGCGCGGCCTCTTTCGCTGAGCTCGGGTCCAATGTTTGGAAAAATTTCTGTTCCTCCGGCGCGAACCAGCGTTTGGCAATGGATGCAAAATTTAATCCGCTGCGCCGGAATTCGATATCGACGCCGACCGCGCGCCCGGCGGTGACGGCAATCAGCAGACGGTCGCGCGAGTGCGACACGTTGAACTCCAGCCGGCTGTCTTGCAGAAACGGTTTGCCCTGAGCGTTGCGGTTAAAAACCAGCTCGGCAGGATTGGTGTTTAGGCAGTCGCCCAGAATGCGGCGCAGCAGTCCGCGGCAGAGAATAAAACCGTCGGAGTCGCCGGGTTTTAGAAATTTTGAGGCGCGTTCAATCTCTTCGCGGTTCAGCAGGGTTCGGCAGGAATCCGTGTCCTTCCGGTGGTCGGGCAGATGAATATTCCAGATCTCAATCGATCTTTTAAATGGTTCTAAATTATCCTTCATTTGTAATGGTTGCCCTTATATCATCCTGTACCAATTGATGCGAGCGCCTGAAGTATGAATTTAGAAGACGGACAAACTCTAATCTCCAGATTTCTGATACAGGCCGCGTTGTGTCCGGATGACATTGCGGTTCACTGCGAAGGGACGGATCTGTCTTATGCGGAACTCGATTACCGTTCGCTGGGTCTGGCCCGGAAGCTTCGTCTGCACGGCGCGGGGCGCGACAAACCGATCGCGGTCTGTGTCGATCGCTCACCGGATTTGATTGTCTCTCTGCTGGCCGTCCTGCGCGCCGGCGCGGCCTATGTGCCGATTGACCCGGCCTATCCGCTGGAGCGCCGCCGCTTTATGCTGGCGGACTGCGGCGCGCCGGTTGTGATTGCCAAGGCGGCGCTTCGGTCAAAATTTATCACCGACGCAGTTGTGGTTTCGCCGGAAGAGTCTCTGCCGATTGACAGCACATGGGAACCGCCGCAGGCCGATGATCTAGCCTATATCATCTACACCTCCGGCTCGACCGGAAAGCCGAAGGGGGTGCTGTGCCATCATCGCGGCGCGATCAATATGCTTGATGACGCGCAACGACGTCGCGCGCTTGGCCCCGGCGACCGCTGCAGCTGGTGGACCAATCCCGGTTTTGATGTTTCGGTGTACGAAATTTTTTCGCCGCTCATCTGCGGCGCGACGCTCATGATTGTTCCAGAGACAATCCGGCTGGATGCCCTGCGGCTGATGGACTGGCTTTGTAAAGAGCAGATCACCTCCGCCTATATTCCGCCGGCCATGATTGCTGATCTGGAAAACCGGGTTCAAGGGCACCCCGGGCAGAGCCGCCTGCGCCGTTTACTTACCGGGGTTGAGTCGATTCCGGAGCGGCGGCTGATTCATATCGCCCGCGCGGTGCCGGAGCTATGCGTCATTAACGGCTACGGCCCCACAGAATCTGCGGTCTATTGCACCTGCTACTGCGTGGACGGATCCGGCGTTCCACACCGCAACACACCGATCGGTAAGCCGTTGGGCGGGGTTGAAATCTTTCTGTTCAACAGCCTTATGGAGCCGGTCGCCGACGGCGAAGAGGGCGAGATTTTTATCGGCGGCCCGCAGGTGGCGCGCGGCTATCTGAACTGTCCGCGCCTGACGGCAGAAGCCTTTCTGGAGACGCCGCACGGGCGGCTGTACCGCACCGGAGATCGCGCGGTGCGCCTGCCGGACGGCAACCTGATGTTTGCCGGAAGAATCGATCAGCAGATCAAATTTCTCGGCTACCGGGTGGAGCCGGGCGAAATTGAATTTGCGCTCTGCCGGATTGAACCCATTCGCGAGGCCGTGGTGGTTGTGCGCGAGGACATCTCCGGCGTCTGCCGGCTGATCGCCTATTACACCGTGAAGGCAGGCGCGGTTCCGGCGGCGGATCAAATCCGCCATGCGCTCACACTTGAACTTCCGCGACATATGATCCCGTCGATTTTTATTCGTCTGCCGCAAATTCCGCTGACGCCGAATGGAAAAATCGACCGCAATGCGTTGCCGCCGCCTGCGCCGCGCGACTTTGAAAAACTGCGCGCCGAGGAGTTCCGCCCTCCGGTCACGAAAACAGAAAAGATCGTGGCGGAACTGTTTTCCACCGTGCTCAATATCAGCGCGGTCGGACTGGACGATCATTTCTTCATGCTCGGCGGGCACTCCCTGCGGGCCACGCAGCTGGCATCACAAATCCGCGCCCGGTTGACTGTGGACATTCCTCTGAAGGATTTTTACGAAAATTCGACGGTCGAAACGCTGGCGGCTTTGGTTGATTTTAAACGTGTTGAGGGAAGCGTCTGCGAACTGATTCCATCCTTTGAAGGGCGCTCTTCCTATCCGCTGACGCCGTCGCAGCGCACAATGTGGATGCTTCATCAATCGGACCGTTCCGGAATTCTCTCCAATATTCCGGAAGTGGTTTATCTGAACGGCCCGCTCGATGTGGATGTGATGGAACGGGCCTTTAACGAAGTGATCCGTCGTCACGACGCACTGCGCATGGTCTATGCCATGGAAAACGGCGAAATGGTGCAGCGCCCGCTTGACGAAGTGCATGTTCCGTTAAAGTTCACGGATTTAAGTAAACTCGATGCAGCGGAACGCGATCACCGGACGGCGGAGCTTCGGCTGGAAAATGGACGGCATGTTTTCGATCTTTCCACCGGACCGCTGATTCATGCGGAACTGGTCAAGCTGGCGGATAGACGCTTCCAGCTTTTTTTCAACATCCACCACATCGCGGCGGACGGGTGGGGCATCAGCCGGTTCAACACCGAGTTTGCTGAAATTTATGAGGCCTTTCTGAACGGCCGGCCTTCGCGGCTTCCGCCGGTTGAACGGCACTATTCCGATGTCGCCGCGTGGCTGGATGAACGAATCCGCAGCGGTGCGCTTCAGCCACAGCTCGACTACTGGAAACAGAAACTGGCCGCGCCGCGTCCGGATTTATTCTTCCCGCCGGATCGTGCCCGGCCCGAAGTTTCTGCGCACCGCGGCGCGCGCCACGCCTTTACGATTTCTCCGGATATGACCGCCGCGCTCACCGCGCTTGGACGTCGCGAAAATGCCTCGCTGTTTATGGTGCTGTCCGCCATCTGGCAGACGCTTCTACACCGCGCGACCGGCTCAGCGGACATTATTACCGGAACCGCCATCGCCAACCGGAATCACCCGCAGATTGAGCAAACCATCGGCACCTTCATTAACGCGCTGGCGCTGCGCACCGATTTTTCCGGCACTCCGGGTTTTACCGAGCTGCTTGAACGCATTCGTCTCACCGCGCTGGAAGCCTACGCGCATCAGGATATTCCGTTTGAAAAAGTGATGGAGGCGGTCAGCGACGGAACGCGCCATCCGGTTTTCCGCAATTCGCTCATCCTGCACAATATGCCGCTGCCGACGAAAACATTTGCCGGTCTCACGCTCACGGATGACGAAATTGGAAACGACACGTCCAAAATGGATATGCTGCTCTATTTCATCGAGCGCGAAGGTCTTCTGGAAGGACAGCTTGAGTACGATACGGAACTGTTTGATATCGTCACCGCCGAGCAGACGGTTGCTGATTTTCTGATGCTCGCACGGCAGGTGGTTAAAAATCCGGGTCGTCCGCTTGGCGACTATTTGCAGACAGATGAAGAAGCGGCACCGACCTGTTTTGTCATCGGCGAAGGCTCGCTCTGTCTGCGCTGTACCGACGTGTTGCGCAAGCGGGGAATGCGGGTGCTCGGCCTGATTTCACCGGACGCCGCCAACCGCCGCTGGGCAAAAGAAAAAGGCGTTCCGTGGCATCATTCGGACGAAGGCTTCTCCAAAATTCTTTCTGCCCAGCCGTTTGATTTTCTTTTCAGCATTGTCAACAGCTACATCCTGAAGCCGGACGTGCTGGCGATGCCGCGCCGCTGCGCGATCAACTATCACGACGCGCCGCTTCCGCGCTATGCCGGAGTTTATTCAACGGCATGGGCCATCATGAATCGTGAGCGGTTCCACGGCATCAGCTGGCATGTAATGGCCGAAGAAGTTGATGCCGGCGACCTGCTGAAACAGCGCACCGTGGAGATTTTTGAAACCGACACGTCATTCACGCTCAACGCCCGCTGTTACGATGCCGCCATCGACGCGTTCAGCGAGCTGGCGCTGGAGCTGGCCGAAAAACGCGAAACCCGTACGCCGCAGTCGTTGAAAGAGCGCACCTATTATCCGCTCCACAAACGTCCGGCGAACGGCGGAGTGATCGACTGGACCCGCCCGCAGGTCGAAATTGATGCGTTGCGCCGCGCTCTTGATTTCGGCAATCAGCCCAATGATCTCGGCCTGCCGAAAGTTCTGCTGGGCGGCGAGCTGTATGTGCTTAAGCCGGACGGCTCCATGCTGACGCTCGACGGCGAACCGGCGGTTTTACGGTTTCCGGCCATCGGCGAAAGATTCAACTGGATGGTCAACGAGCCGGAATTTCCAACTCTTGGGAAAAAACTGGAAACCCTGAACGCCGAAGCCGCGCTGCACGAGCGGTTCTGGGTGCGCCGTTTCGAAACGTTCCAACCCTTGGAAATTCCCGCCTCCATTGACCGTGCGTCGCATCATTATACGCTGAGCGATCTGCCGCTTTTCCTCTGTTTTATAGCCCGCTTCTGTTCGCAGTATCAATTCTCGGCCAGCCGGAAAGTTCAAACGGATTCACCCGCATTTTTTGCCTCAACGGTTCCTTTGTATGTCGAGCTGGACTCCGAAATTTCGCTGGCCGAAAATATGACTCGCGCGGAGAAGGCGGTTGAGACCTGCCGCAAGCGGAAAAGCTTCGCACGTGATCTGTTCCAGCGTTTCCCGGCGCTGCGCCGGCCGCCGGCTTCTCCGATCATTCTCGGCGAAAAAGAGGTGCTTTGTCCGGCTAAAGTCTGGGAACACTTCCGCGCATTTCGCCGATTTGCGGATATCAGCCATCCGCTGTTTACTCAGCCGGTGCTGACGTCTTCTGATCGGCACGAGCTTCATAAAATTCAGATCTGCCAGCCCGGTTTCGGCGATACCCGCTGTATCCATCAGCTCTTCGAGGCGCAGGCTCAAAAAACGCCGCACGCGATTGCCGTGGAAAGCGCAGATGAAAAACTGACCTATGCAGAACTGAATGTGAGGGCTGACGCGCTGGCGGCGCGGCTTCAGGAGCTTGGCGTTCAGCCGGACAAACCGGTCGGACTGTTTGTCAACCGCTCGCCGGAAATGTGCATCGGGATTCTCGGCATTCTCAAGGCCGGCGGGGCCTATGTTCCGCTCGATCCCGATTATCCGGCCGATCGGCTTGAATTTATCATGAGTGACACGGCGATGACGCTGGTGGTCACGGTTTCTGCGCTGAGTGAACGGATGGAGCCGTCCGGCCGCGCTGCGGTTTGCATTGATCGGATCAAAGGCGATGCCAGACCGGCCGTCATGGCTGAACACAGCAATCTGGCCTATGTGTTTTATACCTCCGGGTCCACCGGTAAGCCGAAGGGTGTGATGGTGGAGCACCGCAATGTCGTGAACCATTGCCTGGCGTCGATTCAGACTTATGGCATTCATGAACGCGATCGTGTACTCCAGTTTTTCTCGATGAACTTTGATGGATCGGTAGAAGAGCTGTTCCCCTCGTGGGCCTGCGGCGGCACGGTGGTGCTGCGCAGCGAGGAACTTTCCAGCTCAACGTCTGAGTTTGAACATTTTATTGAAACCCGCAAAATCAGTGTGGTCGATCTGCCGACCGCTTACTGGCACGAGTGGGTGCGCAATCTGCGTGCCGTTCCGAAAACTCTGCGCGCGGTAATTATCGGTGGTGAAAAAGTTTCTGCAGAGCTTTGCCGCGTCTGGCTGCAGAAGGGCGGCGGTGCGGTACGCCTGTTCAACACCTACGGCCCGACCGAATGCACTGTGGTGGCGACGGTTCATGAGCTGACCGGCGCGGTAACCGGTGAGGTGCCGATCGGACTGCCGATTGCCGGCACGGCACTCTATGTGGCGGATGCCCGGCAGCAGCTGGTTGCGATCGGTATGCCCGGCGAACTGCTGATCGGCGGCGAAGGGGTGGCTCGCGGCTATCTGAACCGCCACGATCTGACCCGCGAAAAATTTATTCAAAATCCATGGGGCGACGGAAAGCTGTATCGCACCGGCGACCTCGTTTGCCGTCAGCCCGGCGGACAGATCGGTTTTATGGGCCGGGTGGATAATCAGGTGAAGATCCGCGGCTTCCGGATTGAGCCGGGCGAAATCGCCGCCGTGCTGGAACAGCACAGCGCGATTGCGCAGGCGGTGGTCGTTGCGCGGGAGGATCTGTCG
>JAQUXG010000060.1 GCA_028692515.1 Kiritimatiellales bacterium
TGAACTGATTACTCAGAGTAAAACCATGCTCGTTTTCCAGCTTTTGCCGTCCGTCCAAACTCTCAAATGCTTCCCGTTTAAATTCGCGCTGAACATCGTTTATCAGCTGAACGGGAACCACCTCGAAATCGGCTGCGAAGTACAGAATAACGGAGAAGAGGCGATGCCCTTTTCGATCGGGGCTCATCCGGCATTCAACCTGCCCGGCCCGATTGATGAATGCTTTTTGGAGTTTGAAAAGTCCGAAACATTGAATGCCCGGTTACTGAACAGCAAAGGATTACTCTCCGACGAAACCGTTCCGGTGTTAACCGAGTCAAGCCGTCTTCCGCTCAGCCAAACGCGGTTCGACCGCGACGCATTGATCTTTATGGATGCAAAATCGAAGCGCATTACGCTCGGCGCACAAAACAGCTCGCGGCGGTTAACGGTTGAGTTCCCCGGCTTTCCAGAGCTTGGAATCTGGTCGAAGCCCGGGGCACCGTTTGTCTGCATTGAACCGTGGTTTGGTTATGCCGACCCCGAACAGCCGTACGGCGATTTTTCAAACAAGCCGGGCATCATCAAACTGGACGCTGGCGAAACCTTCACCTGCGAGTATCGGATAACCATCGAAAAATAGATTCCTGGCGGAATATGAAAATCGCCCCGTCATTTCGGGGCGATTTTCGGCGAACAGGGAAGGCGCTTACTTTGAAACTTTTCGGCGAATGAAGCCGATCGCCGCGCTACCGGACAGAAGCAGAAAAATCGTACTCGGTTCAGGAATCGGAACATGCACCGGCCCTAGACCTGTACCAACCGGTTGCGCCCAATCTTCATTCAAAACCGTTACAGAGGTTTCTGTGGCAAGAAAACCAACGGTCATAAACTCTGTCTCCGTCGTGTTATAGCCGAAGTAATAGACCCCGTTGCTGATACTGCCAGCGGCCTGCCAATAAAGCGCAAAGCCTGTATAGCCAAGAATATCTGTAGTCTCTCCATGCGCCACAAAATTTGTCACGGGCTCAGACGGGATGATTCCCGTGATCCCCGCCGTACCGCCAAGCAGGTTTCCCAAGGAATCGACAGCGGTAATATCTGAGATGTTGCCGCCCAGCCAGCCCACCTGGAAATAGTCTATTTCCTCGGTTGAGCCCAACGTAACTTTATAAAACATGTCGCGGGTAACCGCCCCGATGGTCGTTCCGCTTCCCCCGCCACACACATTGCCGACAAGGTTGCACTCGACCGTAACAGCCTGCACAAAAATCGGCAGGAGCGCACAGAGCGCGAGAACCAACATTCTTTTTGATTTCATTTTCTTCCTTTCGCCAGCCTTTCATTCAATGGGAAAACCGGACGGCTGCCGTTTTAATCATATTTTCCAGTCATTCAAGAAAAAAATACTGAAATTTTATAAGGGTTTCCGAAGGCAAATAACCTTCCGCTCCGCTACAGCCGGAATATTTTGCAAACTGCTTATAAAATGTATGTTACAAAAGATTAAACCCGGGTTTTGTCGCGAAAGAACGGACGTGCCGTTTTGAATCGTTTTCACGAGCTCCGGTTATTCGTCTTCTGCGGGCCTGACAGCTCGACGAACGACGTCCTGCACAACCAGTCCGGCGAGATTGAACCCGAAGGCTCCAGTCATATGCACCATTGAGCCGTTGACTTGCGCCTTGGTTTCGCTCCACGCATCGCCCGCCCCGTCCGGCGCTTCCGTTTCGACCGGAGGCAAAAGCGCCTCGGAATAAACGCACAGGCAGTCGCCCGTTGCGCCGCGCTGGCGCAGACGCTTGCGGACAAACTTAGCCAACCGGCATCCCTGCGATTTCCAGATCGAATCCACGCGAATGGTCGTGGCATCCAGCTTGTTCGCCGCGCCCATCGCCGAAAACAGTGTCACGCCGGCCTCCATCGTCGAGGCGATCAAGTCGACCTTGTGCGACAGGCTATCGATCGCATCAATGACGTAGTCATAAGACGGCAGATTAAATTCTTCGCGCGTCTCCTGATTGTAGACTTTCTGCAGTGCAAGGATTTCGGCATCGGGATGAATCTCCAGCAGACGCGACTTCAGCGCCTCGACTTTTGATTGGCCGACGTTCTTTGCCGTAGCCTGGAGCTGGCGGTTAATATTGGTCACGCAGATGACGTCGTTATCGACGAGGGTCAGGTGACCGACGCCGGAGCGGATCAGCGCCTCGGCGCACCAGCTGCCGACCCCGCCGACGCCGAACAGGATTACGCGGGCTTCCGCGAGCTTTTTGAGTGCCGCTTCGCCAATCAACAGTTCGGTGCGATGAAATGCCGGATGTTTTTCCATGTGGTAATAAGCTTATGCGGATTGAACCACGAAATACACGAACCGCACGAAAAAAGGAATCCGCAGCTTTGTCATTTCGTGTGTTTGGTGTATTTCGTGGTTAACACTCCATTCAAGTTCAATTGGTATTTCGAAGTTCTGTAGAGGAAATGTCTTCGCGAAATTTTGATTCCGGAATGCCCACAAAAAGCGACTCGAAGCCAGCGGGTAAGTTCATGTTTTCCAAACATTGGAAACTGCCGGCATGATGTCGACCGGCGACGAGGAAGGAATCTTCCAATCCTTGGAAAAGCTCCCATTCGCCGGATTTTTCATAAGCGATCAAGCGTTCGGCAGTGTCGTAGCCGAGAATAAAGGTGCTTTTCGGAAAGAGCCGGGCCTTCTGCACAAAACGCGGGGCGTGCGTGAGCGCAACCGGAATATCGCGGATGGCAGAGGCACGGCGGAGAATTTCTTCTTCAGGAATGTCCGGCTTATCGACGTTGGCGCTGGAGAGTTCAAAGATACCGCGCAGTCCGGTCATTTCCTCTGCGACCTTGAGCAGGTTGCAATGTCCCTGATGAACCGGGTTGAATGAGCCCGAAAGTATAAGTCCACGCTCCGCGCCAACCGCTTGAGCGATCAGAACAAGAAGCCAGTCGCTGAGAAGCGCCTCCTGCTGCGCGCGCGAGGTTTTGGAGAAATAGAGTGCGTAAAGTTTTTCAGCATCTTCCGTTTTAATGCAAATAAACGCGCGGTCGTCGCCGCGCCGCTCGCGGTCGGTTTGCAGTGCGGCAGTACAGGAAATTCCAATGATTGGAAATTTGTCACCGGAATTTTCCAAACATTGGAAAAAAGCTTTTGCGACAAGGGCCTTTGCCGTTTCAGGCGAACAGCTGTGTTCCAGTTTTTCGCCGAGAAATCGTTCGAGGGCTTCGGGCGAGTACGGGATATGCGCTTCGGTGACAAAGCGCGACGCGCCGGGGGTGGTGAGCAATGCATTAAGCGCACCCGATCCGCCGCCGGTGGTGACGAGCACCGCCCGGAAGCCGGAGTTCAGGATACGCTCTATCTGTTCAGGGTTCATAAATTCGAAATCCGAATGTCGAAATCCGAAACAAATTCAAAATTGCCAAACTCCGAATTTCAAACCCCTGTTTAGGATTTTGGTGCTTCGAATTTAGAAATTCGAGTTTTCCAAATCGTTATTCGACGATTTGGACACTGGTGATTGTGATGGTTTCTTTAGGGACGTCGCCGGGGGCAGTCGGTACATTGCGGATGGCATCGACGACATCCATGCCTTCAACCACTTTGCCAAAGACGCAATAGCCCCAGCCCTGCTGAGTCGGCGCCTTGAAGTCGAGGAAACCGTTGTCGACGACGTTGATGAAAAACTGCGCGCCGGCGCTGTGTGGGTCGGAGGTGCGGGCCATGGCGATGGAGCCGCGGACGTTTTTTAGTCCGTTATTGGCTTCGTTTTCGACGGTGTACGGTGCTTTTTTCTGGGCCATATTGGCGGTCATTCCGCCGCCCTGAACCATAAAGCCGCTGATGACACGGTGGAAGATGGTGTCGGTGTAGTGCCCGCTTTCGACATATTTGAGGAAGTTGGCGACGGTTTTAGGTGCTTTTTCGGCGTCGAGTTCAATCTTGATATCGCCTTTGGTGGTTTTCATCAGAATCATGGTTTTTTCTCCGGCTTGAAGGTTTAACGCGCCCAGCAGCAGAATAGCTGACAGGACTTTAATCGGGTTGACGATGTGATGTTTCATGCGCAAAAACCTATTGGTGTTTAGGCCGGTTGTCTATAAAGTTCGTGTTCAATTTACGGAGGAACCCGGTTGTGAAAAATGAAGCGTCTGCCATTCTGCTGATTTCCTGCCCCGACCGGCAGGGAATCGTTTGCGCCGTGACCGATTTTCTGATGCGCCATAACGGCAATATCGTTGATCTGGAGCAGCATACCGACGCCGAAGAAAAGGTGTTTTTCATGCGGGTGGAGTGGGAGCTGAACGGCTTTGCCCTGCCCCGCGACCAGATCGGCGAAAAATTCAGCCTGATTGCCGCACGTTTTGAAATGAAGTATGAGCTCCATTTTTCGGACTACAAACCCCGCATGGCGATTTTTGTCTCCAAGTTTCCGCACTGTCTGCTCGACCTGCTGGCACGGCAAAGTTCCGGCGACCTGAATGCCGAAATCCCGCTGATCCTCAGCAACCACCCGGATCTTGAACCGGTCGCCAAAATGCACGGTATTGATTTTCAATGCATTCCGGTCTCGAAGGAAAATAAGTCGGAGCAGGAAGCCAAACAGCTGGAACTGCTCAAGCAGTACAACATTGATGTGATTGTTCTGGCGCGTTATATGCAGATCCTTTCAGATGACTTCTGCCGCAACTTTCCCAACCGCGTGATTAATATTCATCACTCCTTTCTGCCCGCCTTCGTCGGCGCCAAACCGTATCACTCGGCACATCAGCGCGGCGTGAAAATTGTCGGAGCCACAAGTCACTATGTGACCAGTGACCTCGACGAGGGCCCGATTATTGAGCAGGAAGTGATGCGCGTAACGCATAAAGATTCGGTTGAAAGCCTGATCCGCAAAGGGCGCGACCTTGAGAAGCTAGTTCTTTCCCGCGCGGTCTGGGCGCACCTGCAAAACAAGGTGCTGGTTTATAAAAACCGCACGGTTGTGTTCGGTTAAAGAAACGCCATGTCCCTGAAAAAACACAAAATCCGCAAATCCCGCCGTCCGTTTGAAACTGCCGCTTTCCGCTTCGGGCTTGCCGTCATCCCCCGTCTGCCGCGCCGCGCCATACTCGACATGGCCCGGTTCGGAGGAACCCTCGGGCTTCTTTTTGATGCCCGTGGACGACGCATCGGCCGGACTAATCTGAATATTGCATTCGGTGAAACCAAAACCGCCGTGGAAAAACGGATGATCCTGCGCTCCGCCTACACCACCATGGTGCGAACGTTTCTGGACGTCATCTGGTTCGGAACCGATTCAGAGAACCGGTTGAAAAAATATGTCGAACTCGACCGCAGTGCGGAACCGTTCCTTTGCCCGAAAAGCCAGATCTGCATCACAGCACACTTCGGCAACTGGGAAATCATCGGACAAATGACCGCGTTGCATGGCTTTCCGCTCCAGAGCATTGCCATGCCGGTCAAAAACCCGGAAGTCGACCGGTTACTGATTGAGCGAAGAGAAATCACCGGGCAAAAAATTATTCCGCGTGAAGGCGCTTTGCGTAAACTGCTCAGTGTGTTGCGCACCGGAGGAAAAATCGCTTTTCTGGTCGATCAGAACACCAAAGAGAGCGAAGGCGGCCTGTGGGTGAACTACTTCGGCCTTCCGGTTCCGGTCACGTCCGCACCGGCCGCTCTGTCGGCAAAAACCGGCAGTGAAATGCTGATCGGATTTTGCGCACCGCTGCGCGGCGGGCACTATCGGGTTTACCTGACGGAAACGATTCCACCCCCGGCAGACTCAAGCAAAGAAACCGTACAGGCGCTAACCCGGCAGATTCTCGCCGCCATTGAGAACGAAGTCCGCAACCATCCGGAGCACTGGCTCTGGATGTATAAACGGTGGAAGGCAGTGAAACCCGGAGATGACCGGGCGCACTATCCGCGTTACGGAAAAAAGTGATGCCGGACTCTATTACAGCCGCGTCCCGGAAGGAATAACCGTTCCTTTTGGAATAACGATCACGCCGTCACGCACCACATAGAGCGGAGTCTGTTCACCATCCGGCTTGCCATCGGATGAAATATAGACGCTGTCTCCGATGCGAACGTTCTTATCGATGATCGCATTTTTGATGTAACAGTCGCGGCCGATTCCAAGGCCGACACTTCCATTTGTCTGCGCAGTTTTTTCATGCTCGAAATAATCGGCACCCATGATAACCGAATGTTCGATTACCGTGCCCTCGCCGATTACGGCGCGGGTGCCAACCACAGAGTGCAGAATGCGGTGTCCGGAAACAATACATCCCTCCGCCAGCAGACAACGATTGAGGTCACAGCAGTTGATTTTCGACGGCGGCAGATAGCGCATGTGAGTGTAGATCGGCGCTTCGGTGTCGTAAAAGGTGAATTCCGGGATGAGATCCGTCAGCGCCAGATTCGCCTCGTGGAACATTCCGATCGTTCCGATATCTTTCCAATAGCCCTCGAAAATGTGGCTGTAGACCTTCTTCTTTTCAATCGCTGCCGGAATGATGTTTTTCCCGAAATCCATATGGTCATTGCCGCACAACAGTTCGGTCAGTACTTTGGTGTTGAAAATATAAATCCCCATGCTGGCCAGATAGCGTTCGTCTTTATACATCGGCGCACGCAATTCATCGAGACGCGGGGTGTCGCCGGGCTTCTCTGCGAACTCAATAATCTTGTTGCTCTTGTCGACGTGCATGATTCCGAGATCAAACGCCTCACGACGCGGAACCGGCTTGGTACAGATGGTGACATCGGCTCCGCGTTCTATATGCTCCTTGATCACTTCGGAAAAATCCATGCGGTAAAGCTGGTCCCCGGAAAGGATCACAACGATATCCGGATCGCTGGCCATGTAATGCTTCATCGACTGGCGAACCGCGTCGGCGGTGCCCTGGAACCAGCCGCTGGAAGTCGGCGTCTGCTCCGCCGCCAGCATGCGCACATAGCCTGGCGAAAACTGGTCGAAGATGTAGGTGGACTGAATGTGGCGGTGCAGCGACATGCTGTTAAACTGCGTGAGAAGATAAATTGAACGGATGCCGCTATTAATACAGTTGCTGATCGGAATATCCACCAGCCGATATTTCCCGGCAATCGGCACGGCGGGCTTGGCCCGATCCGATGTGAGAGGTTGAAGGCGCGTACCGGCTCCGCCGCCAAGAATCAGACCGACTGCTCTAACACCCATACCCGCACTCCTTTTCTATTAGCAACGCTTTACGTTAAGCATGCTAGCCGTATAAATATTTCACCGCCAGAAGAAAATAGAAAACAGAGAAATTATTCGTCGATCTCAACCGGGCACTCCGGCAGCGCACGTAAAAAAAGGCGACCATACCACTTATTTGTCACGCGCGGATCGAAAATGACAATCGTGCCCTCGTCACTGGCCGTACGAATCAGCCGCCCGGTTCCCTGCCGGAATTTCAGTACCGCCGACGGTAACGAATAATCGCGAAACGCATCACCGCCACGTGTTTTAATTTCCTCCATCCGCGCCTGCACCAACGGATGGTCCGGAACCGCAAACGGCAGGCGGACAATCATCACATTGCTTAGCGCCTCGCCGCGCACATCCACGCCCATCCAAAAGCGGTCGAGACCGAACAGTACGGCAGCCCCGTGTTCACGGAACCGCTTCAGCATCGCCTGCGGAGGAAGTCCCGCACCTTGAACGATGAGATCGAACTCCATCTCCTCAAGCTGTTCTTTCACCTGTTCCGCCACACGGCGCATCAGCGAGGCATTGGTAAACAGCACAAACGCCCGGCCGTGACCCTGCGCAATATAACGTGGTAACGCGTCAACCACTGCGGCTTCAAAAGCCTGTTCATCCGAAGGATCGGGCATATTGGCCGGAATCTTCACCCGCATCTGGCGACTGTAGTCGAACGGCGAACCCACCTGGAGCTCATCGCAGTGTTCCGCACCGATCCGCCCGCGAAACCAGCTCAGGTCGTCGCCAACCGCCAGCGTCGCGCTCGTCATCACCACACTGGGCACTTCATTAAAAAGCATTCCGGTCAACAGCTTCGCCACATCCACCGGCGCGGAATAAAGCACCGGCTGCTTATGCGTCCGCCCCTCCAGCGCCGCCCAATAAACATGCCCCGCCGCGCTCTGCGTCAGAAAGGTCGTCAGCATTTCGATGAAAAACTTGCCCTTCATGCGCGCCGACTGAAGCTCCGCCTTCAAGCTCTCATCCTCCATATCGCGAATCAATGTGCCGAAATGAACATCCAGCTCCGACAGCTGTTCCGACAGACGGGTCTCCACGTCCGGCGGCTCGCGCAAGCGCACTGTCTGATTGCTCTCTGAGAGCTTGCAATGCTTATGCATCATTTTGAAAAAGCGTTCGCCTTCATCCCAGATCCGGTTCGTCAAATCCGCGCCCCGTCCATCGCGCAGGACAGCGAAAAGGCCTTTGCGGTTATCCTTCGTAAACAGACGTCGAAGCCAGTGCTCCATTGCATAGCGCGACAGCCGGATGCCCAGATGCTCCGCCGCCACATTTTCCATCTGGTGCGCCTCGTCGAAAACCACCATTCCATAGTCCGGCAGAAATGCACCGCCGGTCGAACGAACGGCCAGCTCGGAAAAAAAGAGATGATGATTCACCACCAGAAGATTCGCATCGTGCAGACCGGCACGCGCCTTCATCACAAAACAACGGTCATAATCGGGACACTTTTTCCCGAGACAATTACCGTGCTCCACACAGACCGCACTCCAGACCTCGGAAGAAGGCTGAGGCTCCAGCTCCTGACGGCTCCCGTCCGTGGTGTGATCCGCCCATGCGCGAATCCGGTTCAGCTCAATCTCCTTGGACGTATCGAACAGATCACT
>JAQUXG010000061.1 GCA_028692515.1 Kiritimatiellales bacterium
ACCAAACCGTTCGCTCCTGGTGCATTTAAAACAGTTGAGATGCCGGTCGATTCGCTTGAAGGACGCGCGGTTGCCACGTCCTTCGGGCGTTGGATAGCGAAGCCGCTCTCCCGTTGGTCGAGTCCTGTAGGGAGCGAGTGATGGACACAGTCTCATTTGAATACAAAGAAAACTGTCCTACAAAAACCAAAGTGCGGCATCGTGGTCACAAAAAAAGGACGCCCGAAAAGGGCGCCCTTCCCCGTCAACGCTCCAGAGAGCGCACGGATTTATTTGTCGTTGTCCGTGCTGGAATAGACCACGTGATTTGTCTGTTCGTTGGTGATGTTGAACGCTTCCATGTGCAGATGCGGATCGGAGACAAATGTCAGGTGGCCCTGAAATTTTTTCTCCATGTCGATGAGCATCTGTTCGTCCTCGTGACGCAAACGGTTGAGTACGGTCGGGTTGACGGTGACCTTCATGGAATGGATCCCCTTCCGGTCTTTACGGAGCGCCGCCGACAGACGCCGTTGCAGTTCAACGCTCATGGTCAGCGCAGATTTGACGCGGCCGCGTCCGCCGCAGTAATCGCATTCGACGTAGGTCGTGGTGTAGACGCTTTCTTCAAAGCGCTGACGGGTCATTTCCAAAAGTCCAAGTTGCGAGATCGGCAGAACGTTGGTGCGGGCGCGGTCTTCACGCAACGCATCTTTGAGCGTTTTGTAGACCGCGTTCTGGTCGCGCTTGCTCTTCATGTCGATGAAGTCGATGACGACCAGTCCGCCGACGTTGCGCAGACGCATCTGACGAGCCACCTCCTCGGCGGATTCGATGTTGACGGACAGAATCGATTCCTCGGCGCTCTTGCCGCCTTTATGGCGACCGGTGTTTACGTCAACGGCGACGAGAGCTTCCGTTTCGTCGAAGATCAGGTAGGCACCTGATTTGAGCCAGACCTTGCGGCGGAATACGGACTCGATCTGTTTTTCGACTTCGAAGTAGTCAAACATCGGTTCTTCGCCGCCGTATAACTGAACCCAGTTGCGTGATCGACGGGAATATTTGGCGATCATTTTGCGAATCATTTCGTAGGCCTCACGGTTGTCCACGAAGACCCGGTCGATGTCTTCCGTCAGATAGTCGCGCACAACGCGCTCGGCCAGATGCGGTTCCTGATAGAGAACGCACGGTGCCGGTTTTTCCTTCATGCCGCTGTCGATTTCCTTCCAGATTTCGATCAGCGTTCGGGCGTCGCGGGCGAAGCTGGTCTTGCGTGTACCGGAACCGGCGGTGCGCACAATGATGCCGATTGTTTCAGGAATCGGAAGACGGGCCAGAATTTTTTTCAGCCGGATGCGTTCTTTGGCATCGCCGATTTTTTTGGAGATACCTTTCAGTCCGGTGCCGGGCATCATGACCAGATAGCGTCCGGGGACGCTCAGGTTGGCGGTAACGCGCGGACCTTTGGTGCCGATGGCATCTTTGGTGACCTGCACAATAATTTCCGATCCGATCGGGAATTTTCTAGCCATTTCGCCGGGAGAGAATTTGCGGCGGCGACGGGTGCTGTTCCGGTTACCCTCCTGCTCTTCCAGCCGGGCGGCATCTTCCGGAATCATGTCCCAGTAGTGGATAAAGGCATTTTTCTGCATGCCGATGTCAACAAAGGCCGCCTGCAGACCATCTTCAAGATTCTGGATTTTCCCTTTGAAAATACTGCCGACCAACCGGTTTTCTTCGGATCGTTCGATGTGGAAGTTGTCCAGACGTCCTTCGTCCAGTACAACCACACGGGTTTCGAGCGGTTCGATATTGATCAGGATTTCCTTTTTCTTTCGGGCTCCGATCGTCAGTTTATCTTTAATTGCATTGATGCTGAGCATTGATGCTCCTTTCTTTCATTAAATACGACGCCGCAGGTAAACACTCTGTACCAGTCCAAGCGCTGTCATGGTACTCACCATGAAGGTTCCGCCGTAACTCATCAGCGGTAGCGGCAGACCGGTAATTGGCATGAGGCCTATGGTCATCGCGATATTTACAAAAACATGTGAGAAGATCAGCACGCCGACACCTGCCGCCAGTAATCGCCCGAATGTATCCCGGGCAACCACCGCAGCGCGCATGCAACGCACCACTATCATTGTGTACAAACCCAGCAGCAGCGCGCTGCCGGCGAACCCGGATTCTTCCGCCACCACCGAATAAATAAAATCGGTCGGCGCGACAGTTCTCGGCAGAAAGCCGAGAATATTCTGAGTTCCTTTTAAATAACCTTTCCCGAACAGACCGCCGGAACCAACCGCAATCTGTGATTGCAGTTTATTCCAGCCGGCCCCCAGCGGATCCTGATTGACGTTCAGATAAACCAGAATGCGGTTTTTCTGATAGTCCGTCAGGAACGGACAGCTGTCGGGAAAAAAACGTAACCAAACAATCAGCACCAGAAGCGCCGCAACACCCGCGCCGACCAGAGTCAGCAACGGACGCAGCGGAACTCCCGCGCAAAATAACAAAAGCATGACAATAGGAAGCAGCACCATGGCGCTGCCCAGATCGGTTTCGGCGGCGATCAGCAGAAACGGAACGCCCGCCAGCACAAAAGCCAGAATAAATGTTTTCAAACGCTCGACATCGGTTGCCGGATCACCCAGCCAGGCCGCCAGAGTCAAGACCGAGGCCAGCTTGGCAAATTCCGAAGGCTGAACCGTGATCCCGCCGAAGCTGAACCAACGGTGCGCACCGTAAACGGACATTCCGATAAACAATACGAGCACCAAGGAAATCAGGCCGGCCAGATAAATCCACCAGTGCATGCTGCTCAGCTTGCGGTAATCCATTGCCGCGACGGCGCTGTAACAGCCGAGGCCGATCAGTGCCCAGACCATCTGCCGACCCATCAGGCTGCCGGAGGCGTGACCCCCGCTGCGATAGTCCGCGCTGTAAATGAAAAGACAGCTGATGACCAGCAGCGCCGCGATCGCGAAGAACATCAACCAGTCAAAACGGTAGAGACTCCGGCTCATGAGAGCACCTCCGGTTTTTTCCAATGGTTGGAAAAATCGTTCTTATTTTTTCCAATGGTTGGAAAACCTGACTCCTGACGCCCGACTCCTGATCTCTGAACGAGCCGCCCTTCCCTCTTCATCTTTTCGTAAAGGCCTTTCATGAGAATTTTCAGACAGGGGCCGACGGTCGTGCCGCCGGTATTTCCGTCTTCGATGAGCATGGCAATGGCATATTGCGGGTTGTCGAACGGCGCAAAGGCGATCATCCATGTTTGTTTATCGCCCTCTCCTTTGACCCCGTATTCTGCGGTGCCGGTTTTCCCGGCAAAGTCGAGTCCGTCCACGGCGGCCCGTGTTCCGGTGCCGTCCGGCTCCATGATGACATCATGCATGCCGCCGCGAACCGTAGCCAGCGCGGCATCCGACCAGCTCATTTTTCCGATGCGGTCTTCTGGATTTGGACTATAGGTGTCCGATCCCGGTTCGCGATATGCCTGCACCAGCCGGGGACGGTAGAGATAGCCGCCGTTGGCGATGGTTGCGGTGAGCATCGCCATTTGAATTGGCGTGACGCCCAGATACCCCTGCCCGATGGCCAAGTTACAGGTGTCACCGTCCGACCATCCTTTTTTATTTTCCTGTTGCCATTTTTCATCCGGCACAAGTCCGCTTTGTTCAAAATCCACTTCAACGCCGGTTTTCTTTCCGAGTCCGGCCGTCAGCGCCTGCCGCAGAATAATATCCGGCCCGCAGGCCAATGCGGTTTTGAAGAAATAGACGTTGGCGGAAACTTTCAGTGCCTCGCGCATATCGACTTCACCGTGGCCGGTGGTGTGTACAACTCTCCTGCCGATGCGGAAGACAGACGGACTGTCGTAAACCGTATGCAACGCTTCGGGATTGACCATGGCGGCGGCCAGCCCGACCAGTGGTTTGAAGATACTGCCTGGCGGATAGACCCCGGCAACCGCGCGATTCAGCAACGGTTTTTCCGGATCTTCGCTCAGCAGTTTCCAATCCTTGGACGTGATATACGGAACAAACCGGTTTGCATCAAAACCCGGTGCGCTGAGCATGGCCAGCACGTCGCCGTTATTCGGATCAAGCACCACCACAGCACCTTTGTGTTCACCGAGTGCTTTACGGGCAAGCAGTTGAACTTCCATATCCAGTGTTAATTTCAGGTCGCCGCCGGCTTTCGGCGTGCGGTGTGCCAGCTCACCGTGCCGGTAGCCGGAGACATCGATCTGCACCAGCATGCCGCCCGCCTCGCCGCGAAGAAAGGGATCAAACAGTTTTTCGAGTCCGGCCCGTCCGTTCATTTCCGGCAGATAGTAGGAATAATTTTTTTCTTCATTCATCGTGTCGGGGTCGGCACGGCCGACGTAGCCAAGCAGATGGGAAGTATAAGGACTGTACGGATAAATCCGTGTGGCCTGCGTGTAAACATCAACGCCCGGAATGTCATGCCCGAGCTCCGCCAGACGGGCCATGGATTGCGGACCGATATCGTTCCAAAGCACCAGCGGAAGCGGCAGCCGCAACCGGATATGTTTCATGATGCCTGCACGATCCATTTCCGGTTTCAAGCCAGTGACGTTGGCGACTTTGTCGATGACCTCCATGGCTCCGTCGACGGTACGCGACCACGGGCCGGCGCGGCGGACGTCTTCGAGAAAGAGCGCGATGGAATAAACCGGACGGTTGTCGGCCAGACAGAGTCCGTTTCGGTCATAAATTTTTCCGCGAATGCCGGGTAACCGGACGCGGCGCAGACTTTGGATCTGCTGGCGGTTTTCAAACGTTGACATGTTGGTCACCTGCAGGCGCCAGAGAGAAATTCCAAGCACCAGAAAGGCCAGCAACATGCCGCCCGTCATCAGAACAATGCGGGGCATATAATGACGATCTGTACGGCGGATACGCATTAGATAAACCGCCTCCGGTTGCGCAGAGTCATCGTCCTCAGCTTTAAAACCAACAGAGAAATCAACGGAACAATGGTTGCTCCGGCCAGCAGTCCGCCGGCCAGCCGCATCAGCAGCATCAAGGGAGAAACCGGTCGCAATCCGCTCAACGTAAAAACAAACGCATAATAAAGGGTTTCAAGAACTGTGGCGGCAGCTCCCAGGAGGATATAGGTCGCCGGCAGGTCGCCGAATACTTCATCGCGAATCCAGTTCACCGCCGATGCCAGAGCAATATAAAACGGAATCGATAGACCCAGCGGTGCCGGACAGAATGCATCGTGCAGAAGCCCCGCCAAAACTGCGGCGTAAAATATCTGAGACTGTTCTGTATGCAATGCAATACAGATCATCAGTCCGGTCAGGATCGGGAGTTCCAGCGCACCGAACACGCCCCAGGGCTTCAGAGCAATCTGCAACAGTGCGCCGGCGGTTAACAGCAGGGTGATAAAGATTCGGCTCATTCTTCAGCCTCCGCAGCTTCATCCCCGGCAGCAACAAACACGACATCCATCAGTTCAGTCACTGCCTGAGGAATGATGTCCGCAATCTGATAGAGCCCGGCATCTTCGGTATCAACCGTTTCAATGTATCCGATTAAAATGTCTTTGGGAAACACGCCGCCGAGACCGGAGGTTACCACGGCATCGCCGACTTTGACGGGTGCGTCTTTATGAATAAACTGCATGCGCGCAACCGGATATCCTTTGGCATTCACGCCGCGTCCGGTAACCAGCCCGAAGGAACCGGTGCGGTTCACGCGGGCTGAAACTTTGCAGGCCGGATCGGAAATCAGCAGCACATCGGCGGTGAATGCGGACACAGCGGCCGTTCTTCCGACGAGACCATCGGGCGAAATCACCGCGCGATTTGCCTCTATCCCCTGCGCCCGGCCCTTGTCCAGCCTAACGCTTTGCCACCAGCCGCTGATGGTACGGGAGGTCACCTGACACGGAATCATCGCGCGTTTTTGTTTGGTGTAGAAATCCAGCTGATCCTGCAAATGGCGGTTTGCCTGTTCCAGATTTTCCCGTTCGGCCAGTTGAGCCTGGAGATAAATGATTTCTTCAGAAAGGCGGCTGTTTTCCTCGAGCATTCCGCCCAGGCCGCGAATCGCCGCCGCCCCCTCTTTCAGGCTTTGAACCGTCTGCGTGAAGAAGCGGTTTGCCGGCGAGGTGGCGTCTTTGAAAATGCCTTTGACGCGGGCGGTGCATCCGTCCGGCAAACTAAAAAGCAACAGCAGTGCAAGCACAGCCGTCGCCCATTTTAAAAAACTTTTCTTTTCAACCATAGACCCAATCCGGCCGTTCTATTCAGAACCCGGAGGGACGAAAAAAACAGGAATCCGCGCGCTTTACCGGGCGCGGGCTTCAGAGAGTTTACGCAGGAAGTTGATTTCATGCAGAACCACGCCGGTTCCCTCGGCGACCGCACTGAGCGGGTCGTCGGCGATATGCACCGGCAACCCGGTGTTCTCGGCAATCAGTTTGTCCAGCCCTCGCAGCAAGGCGCCCCCGCCAGCCAGCACCATCCCGCGGTCCACCAGATCGGCGGACAGTTCGGGCGGGCATCGGTCGAGGGTCACGCGCACCGCTTCAACAATACCGGAAACCGGATCTTTGAGTGCGCCGCGGACTTCTTCTGAACTGATTGTCAGCGTTTTTGGCAGACCGGCGACCTGGTCGCGGCCTTTTACTTCCATTGTTGTCTCTTCACCAACCAGCATAGCCGAACCGATTGAAATCTTGATGTCTTCTGCGGTCCGTTCTCCGATTAGCAGATTATATTCCCGTTTAAGATACTGGATGATTGCCTCATCCATGTCGTCCCCCCCGATGCGCACGCTGCGACTGAAGACTATACCGGCCAAGGAGATCAGCGCGACTTCGGTTGTACCGCCGCCGATATCCACAATCATATTACCGGCCGGTTCCTGAACCGGCAGTCCCACACCGATCGCAGCAGCCATCGGTTCTTCAATTAAAAACACGTCCCGCGCGCCGGCATGGACTGCAGAGTCCTTGACAGCGCGTTTTTCCACTTCTGTGATACCGCTCGGCACAGCCACGACCACGCGTGGGCGCACCATCCGGCGGCGGTTATGAACTTTCTGCATGAAATACCGCAGCATCGCCTCGGTAATTTCAAAATCTGCAATGACGCCGCCCTTCATCGGACGGATCGCGACGATGCTACCCGGCGTGCGGCCCAGCATGCGCTTGGCTTCGTCTCCGACCGCGAGAACCCGGTTTGTACCGGCCTGTACAGCCACCACGGACGGCTCGCGCAGAACGATTCCTCGGTCACGGACGTAGACGAGGGTGTTGGCGGTTCCGAGGTCGATGCCGATGTCGCTGGAGAAGAGACCCATCAGACGGTTTAACATAGCGCTAATTCCTGTTTTGCTTCAAAAGTGTAAAATCTCATTAAGTGCTTCATAATTGCCTGTTTAAACAAAACCGGTCAAGTCGAAAGCATGCGAATATTCACCGTTCCGCGGCGTTCCAAACATTGGAAAATCACGGGGCCGCCGGCAGTTGGCGGTCTTTTCCGACAAACACATCAACAGGAGTCAGGCCGCGCCTGAGCGCTTCCTCAGCATAGCGACCCTGCCAGGGCGGAGAAAAATTGCGTCCCATCGTATCGAGGTCTTCCAGCGAACGGTAGTCGCGGGTGACGCAGAACGGGTCGGGTGTCGGCTCCATACCAAAGGTAAAGGCGGCGGCGCGCATCACCATCCGCTCCATGCGCCTGGCGAATTTTTCGCTATCCGCTGTATAAAGCGCCTGTGCGTTCACCACCGCAATACCGTTTTCCGGAACAACGGCGAGATGCTTCGGCTCATTATTGAATCCGGACAGCACAATCAGCGTCACATCCGCGTCCGTCTTGATGCGCTGCGCCGCTTTTTCCAAGGTTTGGAAATCTTTCCGGCCGGCCAGCTTCGGTTTTTCCAAGGTTCGGACAGAGACATGAAGCTCATTCTCCGCGAAGGTGCGCAACCGCTCCAACAGCGGCGCGTCCACGGCGGCGGCGTTGACAATCGTAATCGCCTTTTCCTGCGGCGCTTTGGAGCATCCGGCGGAGCAAAGAAGCAACCCGCATGTTAAAACTTTAATAAGACGCATGAAAAAACTCCTTTTATCTGCAAAACACGGCTAGTATCCTGCCGTTAAAAGCACCTCGAAATAAAGAATCAATCGCCTTAATTTGACGAAAGAGACAGGCAACAAACCACGAAATACACCAAAAACACGAAAAGGAAGCAACGTGGAAATCATCGATATTGACAGACGAGCATCGTGCGCAAGTTCGGAATTATCTCAGGGCAACTGGATTTAAGCTGGGGTTGCTTGTCAATTTCGGACATTATCCAAAAATTGAATATGAACGGATTGTTGTCTGATTTTCGTGTGTTTTGTGTATTTCGTGGTAAAAATTATCTTCTTTATGCCTGCTTTTAAATATATTGCTCGAAGCGCTGACGGCAAACGGGTGGACGGCACTCTGGAGGCCGCCGACCGGCGCGCCGCGCTGCAAATTCTTCAGCAGGCGGGGCACACGCCCCTGTCCATTGATCAGACCAACGCAAAAACCGCCGTCGCAGAAGGCCGGAAACGATTTAAATTCGAAACCGGCTTCGGCAAAAAAACAAAAATGGGCGCGCGCGACATGCTTCTTTTCTCGCGCGAAATGGCCGATCTGCTCTCTTCCGGCATGACCCTTGGCCGGGCACTGCATACGTTGGCGCAACGCAAAGGTGACGACGGCAAAGCGCAGATTATCCGCCGCCTGCGCGACGAAGTTGTTCAAGGCAGTGCACTTTCTGATGCGCTGAAAATTTACCCGGAAACCTTTCAGCAGCTTTACATCAGCATGGTACGTGCGGGGGAAGCCTCCGG
>JAQUXG010000062.1 GCA_028692515.1 Kiritimatiellales bacterium
ACTTATCGATAAGCCATAACAACTGATTGACAACAAAACAACGTCTACCGTCCGGCTTTCAGCCAGACCGATAAAATTGAAATATCAGCCGGATTGACCCCGGAGATGCGAGATGCCTGGCCGAGATTGGCGGGCCGGATATTTTTAAGCTTTTCGCGCGATTCAAACCGTAGAGAGATAATGTGGTCGTAATCAAAATCGGCGGGAATCCTCTGTTTTTCCAATGTTTGGAAATCCACCATGCGCCCTTGTTCCCGCTTAATGTAGCCGGCATACTTGATGTCGATTTCGACCTGTTCAATCACTTCTCGCGGGAGATCCTGCCGCTCACCGGGCAGTCCGGCATAGTGAGACTCCTGCCCGCAGAGAATCTTCGCCAGCGAGGCTCCATTGTGGAATGTTTTTTGCAAACGCTCGACTTCCTGATCAATCTGTCCCTGCATGGCCGCCGTATCGGCCAGATCTTCTGTAGAAATGATGCCGAGCTCCCTGGCTCGGTCGTGCAGCCGAAAATGAACATTATCCTGCCGCAGTGTCAACCGATGCTCGGCGCGCGAGGTAAACATGCGGTACGGCTCGTCAGTACCTTTCAGCACCAAATCGTCGATTAAAACGCCGATATAGGCCTCATTTCGACCTAAAATGAACTCTGGAAGCCCCAACGCCTTGCGCGCAGCATTCACTCCGGCTACAAAACCTTGTCCGGCAGCTTCCTCATAACCAGTCGTCCCGTTAATTTGACCCGCAAAATAGAGATGCTCGACCTTCTTGGTTTCCAGAGTGTGGAAAAGCTGGGTCGGCGGCGCGTAATCATACTCGATAGCGTAGGCCGGTCGAATAAAGGCCGCTTTTTCGAGTCCGGGGATGGAATGGATCATTTCGACCTGAACATCCTCCGGCAAACTGTTTGAGGTGCCGTTAGGATAAATCCGCACGTTTTTACGGCCTTCGGGCTCAATAAAGACGTGATGTGACGTTCGTTGAGGAAATTTTACGATTTTATCCTCAATAGAAGGACAGTAGCGCACGCCGGCACCTTCCACCAGACCACTGTAAAGAGAACTCTTTTTGAGGTTATCCGCGATAATCTGGTGGGTTTTTTCATTGGTATGGGTCAAAAAGCACGGAATTTGCGGTATTTTTACCGAAAGAAGCATATTTTGGTCAAACGCCTCTACACCGGCAGTAAAAAGTTCCTCCGTCCACTTGTTCCACGTGGAACAGCGGGAACGATTGCCTGGATCGTCGCCCATTGCACCGGACGAGGAAGATTCCGGCGTCCGATCCAGCGTGCCGCTTAAAAAATTATCCGGATTATTTCCGCATTGTTCCACGTGGAACGTTTCACGAAGCTTCCTTGCTGCTCTGGAGAAAAACGGCGGCGGCTCGTCGCCGGGCTGGATCTGCATGGCCGAATAGTCGATCGAATCTGCATGGAGACGCGGCGGCGTGCCGGTTTTCATGCGTCCAAGCTCAAAACCTATGTTTTTCAGCGATGCAGAGATGTCGTTAGCGGCTTTTTCCCCCCAGCGGCCCTCATGAATCACGTTTTGGCCGATCATGACCCGCCCGCCCATAAACGTGCCCGCTGTAAGCACAACACTTTTTCCGGGAATTCGCTCGCCGGAGGTCAGAGTCACTCCGCGCAATGTTCCGGATTCGATCCAGATCCCGCTGACTTCCCCTTCGATGACCGAAAGGTTTTTCTGTCCGGCCAAAACAGCTTGAAGCCGGGCGGGGTAGAGCGCCTTATCACACTGTGCCCGGTGCGCCTGAACCGCCGGTCCCTTGCGGGTATTAATGGTTCGGAGCTGAATCGCTGTGAAATCTGTATTGCGCGCCTGCTCTCCACCAAGTGCGTCTAACTCACAGGTTATATGCGACTTAGCAATTCCTCCGATCGACGGATTGCAGGACATTCGTCCAACGTAAGACTTATCTATGCTTAAAAGAATGGTGCTCGCACCAAGTCGCGCCGAGGCCAAGGCCGCCTCGCATCCGGCGTGGCCGCCGCCGACCACAATGACGTCGTAATTTTTTTTCAGATGCATAATGAGTCACTTTCTATTTTCCAAACCTTGGAAAATCCGAGCCTGCTTTTTTCCAAGGTTTGGAAAAGCTGGCCGGTTGATTTCCAATGGTTGGAAAAACGGTGACGAGTTTGCCATTGCTTCGGGTCTTTTCGGAAGCGCATAGTTCGCACAATAAGGGGAATGTCCTGTGAATTTATTCGATCAAATCCCGAAAAGTGCCGATCAGGAACTTTTTACGACGCTACTGGCGGCTGATAAAATCCGGATCGAGCGGATTGTATCGTTTGGGCAGACGTCACCGGACAGGTTCTGGCACGACCAGGCAGAAAACGAGTGGGTGCTTTTGATTGAGGGGTCGGCGCAAATTCGGATCGACGGCCACGTAGTGGATCTCGTCGGTGGCGACAGCCTGAACATCCCGGCCGGAACGCGCCACCGCGTTGAAAAAACGGACGAAACTGGGCGAACTGTTTGGTTGGCCGTTTTTTACAAATAACGTGTTCCTGATAACTTTTGACTAATAATCAGGTCGAAAATGATGAATTCTTGTCGAAAACCATCAAAAAATGATGCGCGGATCGAAACGCCGGCCGAGCACCTTGCCAACGCAATTACGCATGGGGTCGGATTGGGTCTAAGCGTTGCCGGTCTAGTTCTGCTGGTAGTTTTTGCCAGTTTACACAAGGGGGCCTGGGAAATTGTCAGCTGTTCCGTATTCGGCGCAACGCTGATGATTCTTTATCTGGCCTCCACGCTGTATCACAGCGTTCACAGACCCAACGTGCGGCATGTATTGCACATCATCGATCGCTCGGCAATTTATCTGCTGATTGCCGGAACGTATACACCGTATCTACTGGTTCCGTTGCGCGGCGGTCTGGGCTGGTCGCTTTTCGGTGTAATTTGGGGACTTGCGATTCTGGGAATCATTTTTCAGGCGGTATTTATCGACCGATTTAAGATTTTTTCGCTTCTAACCTATTTAGCGATGGGCTGGATGGTGGTCGCGACGATTGTCCCGCTACTTCATACGTTACCTTTGGCGGGCGTGATCTGGCTGGCGGCGGGCGGGCTGTGCTATACGTTCGGCGTCATTTTTTATGCCTGGAAACGGCTGCCGTTCGCACATGCCGTCTGGCACCTGTTTGTGCTGGCAGGGGGGCTTTGCCATTTTTTCGGAATTCTGATTTTTGTCGCAATTTAAGTCAAAAATCTACAAAAAATCATAGAAATTGGCTAAAATGTGCCGAAAACAGCGTGATTCTAAAAATCAGCCTTGCGCGGATTTATCAGTGTGAGCCTTCATTTTCAGCTCTACATCGTGCTCGTAGAGAGCATCGAAAATATCATCCAGATCGCCTTCCATCACACGGTCAAGCTTGTAGAGCGTCAGGTTGATGCGGTGATCCGTCAGGCGATTCTGCGGATAGTTATAGGTGCGGATTTTTTCGCTACGGTCGCCGGAGCCGACTTGTGATTTTCGCGCCTCAGCCTGATCCGAATCAATTTGCGCCTGTTGTGCCTCATAAAGTTTGGAGCGCAAAACCCGCATGGCTTTGGCTTTATTTTTGTGCTGTGAACGCTCGTCCTGACACTGCACCACCACACCGGTCGGAATATGCACGATACGAATGGCGGAGTCGGTCGTATTGACGTGCTGCCCGCCGGATCCGCTGGAGCGGTAGGTGTCGATGCGCAGATCTTCGTTTCGAATCTCGATATCCACCTCTTCGGCCTCGGCGAGCACGGCGACGGTTGCGGCGGAGGTGTGAATGCGGCCTTGTGTTTCAGTGGCGGGAACGCGTTGCACGCGGTGGGTTCCGCTTTCGTAGCGCAGTTTTTTATAAACCATTTCGCCTTCAACCGAAAAAACGACTTCCTTGTACCCGCCCGTTTCAGACGACGCGACATCCATCACGGAAACCTTCAGGCCGTTGTTTTCGGCGTAGCGGTTGTACATTCGGAAAAGATCGCCCGCAAAAATGGCGGCCTCGTCGCCGCCGGTGCCAGCGCGGATTTCCATGATCACGTTCTTCGAATCGGATGGATCCGGCGGGAGCAGGGCGATCATTACGTCTTTTTCGGCCTCGGGAAGCTTTTCTTCCGCGTCGGCCAGCTCAGCTTCTGCCATTTCGCGCAGCTCGGCATCCGTGGAAGTGTCCTCCAGCATCGCACGGCTTTCTTCGACGACGGCTTGGAGCTTAAGAAAAACCTCTGTGGCGGCGGCCACTTTTTTCTGATGCGTATAGTCGTGCATCAACGCCTGCATTTTCTGGGGATTGGCGGCAACGCCCGGTGCGGACATTTCCGTTTCGAGCCCGGAGATGCGTCGGCGAAGGTTTTCCAGATAGGCGTGATTAATCATGGCGGGGCACAAAAAGGCCGGGCTCCGCTAAAACAGAGTCCGGCCTGAAATGAGCGTCGTTACTTGCCGTAGCGCTTACGGAAGCGGTCAACACGCCCTTCAGTATCCACCAGCTTGGCCGATCCAGTAAAGAACGGGTGACAGGCGGAGCAAAGGTTGACATGCATCTTCTTAACGGTCGAACGGGTTTTAACCACATGGCCGCAAGCGCATGAAATTTCTGCGTCAGTATACTCGGGATGAATTTCGTTTTTCATTTTTTCCTAATCCTTGCTAAAAGAGCGGGCTTTTTAATCATATGGGGAGCGTGACTGCAAGTCCTTTTTACCGGCACTTGTAATAGGCCTCTCCGCCGCGCACCTCGATTTGCAGCCGGGGATCCTCCAAAAAAGGGGACACCGTCGCCGGATCAACGCCAAAATTCTGTGCCAGCTGGGCCGCTGTGGCGGGATGACGGCGGATCAGATCGAGCACTTTTTCGGCGCTCAACTTGATCGCGGAACCCGCAGTTGTCGAAAACGATGCGATCACTTCTGCGCGCGGCGTAAAAACACCGCACAGTGCTTCCAGCTTTTCTTTGGCAACCGGCTGAATATCCGTCTCGGCCGGCGGGCGAACTGCGGTGTTCAGATGAATTTTATCCGGCCGGATCCCGGCAACGGCGGCGGCGATTTTCTTCACCTGTTCCGGCCGGGCATTAACTCCCTCCATCAGAAAAACTTCCAACCACAGCTCGCCCTTAAACTCAGCACGAAATTCGCGTTCGCCAGCCAAAACCTGCTCAAACGAAAGCCCAGGAGCCGGGCGGTTTATTTTCTGAAACGACTCATTATCCCAGGCGCTTAAACTCACCTTCACCTTATCGGCCCGCAAAAGCTCGTCGCGCACTGCAATGCGATGAAGCAGGGTGCCGTTTGACAAAACGATCACCGGAATTGCGGTGCGCGCCTTGATAAAATCAATCAGCTCGCCAAGACGCGAATAGAGCGTCGGTTCACCGGAGCCGGCAAACGTGATGACATCCGCTTGTCCGTCTGCTTTCAGCCAGCGTCCAATTTCATCGCAGACCTCTTCAAACACAATAAATTCGCCACGCTCCGTCACCAGCTTCGTCGTACAACCGCACTGACAAAACACGCAGTCGAACGAGCAGGTTTTAAACGGCGTCACATCGATGCCGAGCGACCGCCCGAGCCGCCGCGAAGGCACCGGTCCAAAAAGATATTTATACGAAGCGGCCATAAATTATTCCACAGGATCAGGGATCGCGGTTTCGTCTCCGGTGCGCCGCTCCAGACAGACGCCGGTAATTTCCGGAACGCTTCCGCCGGCGCGAATGACGTTGATCCGGTCTCCGATCTTCAAATCCATTGCCCGAATATAGTCTAGATTATGCAATGTGGCATGCTGAATCGTTGCTCCCTGAATTTCAACCGGCTCAAACCGGGCGACCGGCGTCAGTTTACCGGTTTCGCCGCGCGACCAGTCAACCCCCAGCAACCGGGTCTGAACCGGCGTTTCTTCATATTTGCGGGCGATTGCGCCGCGCGGATGATGCGCCGTGGCGCCAAGGCGGTCGCGAACCGACAAGTCATTCACCTTAATCACAATTCCGTCCGTCATAAACGGGAACTCGGTGCGCCTTCGGTTTAAATCGGCGATAGACGAAATCACTTCGGCGGCTGAAACGGTTTTACTTTCCACCACCGGCAGCCCGGCGGCTTTCACCAGCACCAGAGCTTCGGACTGTGTTGCCGGCATCGGATTGGTTTTCAGCATTTCAAAACATTGAAAGGTTAAACCGCGACGGGCAGTCTCGGCATAATCCGTCAGCGCCAGCGTTCCGGCGGCGGCGTTGCGCGGACTCTTCAGCGGAGCCTCGCCCGCGTCGATTCGGCGGCGGTTCAATGCCTCAAAAGCGGGCAGGGGAAGCAGCATCTCACCGCGCACATCGAATTGCGCCGAAGCCGTCGCAATCGTCACCGGCACGGCACCGGATGCCAGCACGGAGGGCGTTACATCTGTGCCGGTTTTTCCGTCGCCGCGCGTCAGCGCTTGCACAAGCAGCCCGTTACGGTAGCGCAGCACAACGGTCAGTCCGTCGAGCTTCGGTTCCACGCAATAAAGAAGATTCGTACCGGTCTTTTCCAGAAAGCGAACAACCTCTGCATCGGAATAAACTTTATCCAGACTCAGGACCGGTGCGTCATGCGCCACGCGGGCGGATTCTGCGGCTGGAGCACCGACCGGATTTTCGGTGCCAAGCTCCGGATAGTCGGCCAGCAACTGGTCGTATTGTTGGCGCAACGCGTCATACGCCGCATCGCTCATCACGGATTCGTGCTGGTTATAGTAGGCATCATCCGCTTGATGCAGAACGGTTTGCAACGCGCTGGCCTGTTTTTCGACAGCGGGCGGCGCGGCAAAGCAGGTCAGGTGAACGGCGATAAAAAAAAGAATCCATCTACGCAGCATTTCAACCTCCTTTTCCAATGATTGGAAAACCATAGGACGATTTTCCAATCCTTGGAAGAAAAGTTTCCAAGATTTGGAAAAATGTTATGGATTTTTCCAGGCGGCGAGGACTCGATCAAGCGCTGCTTCGGTTTGGCGAATCCAGTCGTCCTGCGGTTCTTTGCGGCGCGGATCGGCATCGAACCATGCGCGGGTCATCTGCATGCCCTCGCGAAATGAAAGGGTCGCCGTGAACTCCGGCACGAAGCGTTTAATTTTGCTGTTGTCGAAAATCACGCTGTGCATTTTGTCACCCAGAATACTCGGCGCACTGAATTTGGGGTCGATTTTTGCAATAAAGTCGCTTGGTATGTGAACAAAGTTCGGTTCGCACTCAAAAACGTCCGCAATGGTCGCGTAGATCTGGTTCCACGTGCGTACCTCATCGGTGGTGATGTGGAACGCCTCGCCGATTGTGTCGGCGCGGCCCATCAGCCCCACGAAGCCCTTCGCGAAATCCTTCGAGTGCGTCACAACCCATAGCGACGTGCCGTCGCCGTGGATGACTGCCGGGCCGCCGGCCTTGAGGCGGCGGATGACAGAATAATCACATGAGCCGGGGCCGACTGGAATAATGGTGTTGTATGTGTGCGACGGACGAACCACCGTAGCCGGAAAGTCCTCCGCTCCCAGCAACAGTTTTTCGCAGGCAATTTTATCGCGGGAATAGTCCCAGAAGGGGTTCTCAAGCGGAGTTTCCTCGGTAATAAAGGGGGCGGACGGAGGTTTCTGGTAGGCCGACGCAGAGCTGATGAAAATGTACTGCTTTGTTTTTCCACGGAAGAGATCAATGTCCCCTTGTGCATGAGCTGGCGAAAAGGCAATCCAGTTGACCACGCAGTCCCACTCATGTCCTTTAAGCGCGACCGCCGCCTCGGCCGGGTTGTAAATATCCGCATAAATATTTTGCACACCGGTCGGAGAGGGAAAGCTTTGAGTCTTCCCGCGATTGAGGTGCCACACCTCAATTCCCCGTTGAACTGCCAGCTCTGTCACTGCGGAGCTGATGTTGCCGGTGCCGCCGATAAATAAAACTTTCATATCCTGATCTCCTTAACTTCCGAACCGTAAATAAACTCCTTTGAAAAGGAATGCCATGTTCTTTCTCTTTTTTCGTGTGCATTCGCGTCCATTCGCGGTTAAAAATTATTCCCATGAGCAAAATCGGCATTATTGACTACGGCATGGGCAACCTTGGCAGCGTTTCCAACGCCTGCAAATTTCTCGGGCTGGACGCGGAAATTATCTCTGCGCCGAGCCAGCTGGACCCCTGCCGCGCCGTCATTCTTCCCGGCGTCGGCGCATTCGGCGACTGCATGGCGCACCTCACTGAACACGGCTTTGTCTCGCCGATTAAAAACTGGATCGATTCCGGCAAGCCATTCATGGGCATCTGCTTAGGATTACAGGCGCTTTTCCAAACCTCGGAAGAAACGCCCGGCGTTGAAGGGCTCGGCATCTTCAAAGGCTCAGTGAAACGGTTTCCGGTCGGTATGGAATCCGCCGCCTTCACCGAAGGCTCCGGCGCGCCAAAGGCTTCGCCGTTGAAGGTTCCGCAAATCGGCTGGAACGCCGTGAATCAGAAAAAACCGGACTGCCCGATGTTCGCGGGCATCGACGACGGAACCTACTTTTACTTTGTCCACTCCTTCTACGTCGCGCCGGAAGATCAAAGCATCGTCGCAGGTGAAACCGACTACGGACTTAAATACTGTTCCGCAGTCCT
>JAQUXG010000063.1 GCA_028692515.1 Kiritimatiellales bacterium
ACAACCAGACCGAACTGCTTAAAGACCCCACCGCCCACGCCGAAGTACTTGCTATCACCCAGGCCGCCGCCGCGCTCGAAAACTGGCGGCTTACCGATGCCGTCATGTACGTCACAAAAGAGCCCTGCCCCATGTGCGCCGGAGCCATCGTTCTGGCACGACTCAAAAAAGTCGTCTGGGCCGTCGACGACCCGAAGCGCGGCGGTGCCCGCTCAAAATTTGAAATTCTCGATCACGCCGACCTCAACCACCGCGTTGAAATCGAAACAGGTGTTCTGCACGATGAGTGTAAATCCCTTCTTCAGGGCTTCTTCCGCGAACGCCGCGCCGAGAAAAAGTGAAATGGCGAAAGAGCTCCACAGTGTGTTTTTACAGGAGACAAATCGGTTAAATACCGATGATCAGGAGCCCATGGCCGCATTGCGAGGGATTAATCAAGAGTGGGCTTTAGCTTACTTTTCAAAAGCCATTGTATGTATTGTTGAGGTCTCCGAATTACAAAAAGAAATCGAATTAATACTATCAAAAATTTCCCATCAAAAAATGTTCATGCTTACCAAGGTTCTTCCCATTGAGGAACTGATCCTATACCTCAAACTCTATTTAATCGCATGGTCGACGATGAAAGACCTCATGGCAAAAATGATCTCAGAAATTCTAGATCTGGGAATCATGGACACCGACCTGAGCTCGGAGAGCTTGCTTCGAAATGAAAAAGTGAAAAAAACACGTATCCCCGAAATATGCAGCAAACACAACAAGACACTTAATGTAAGCAAAACAAACAAGGCAAGAAATGATGCTGTTCATCGCGGGAAGTTGTCGGATGACGAAGTCATGGCTTGCAGGTCTAAAAAATCGGCCATTGAATCAAAGCGTTATTCTCTCATTGAAGACCCTTCCAAAAAGATCTCGTCCGAAGAATATGACCGCCAAATAAAACTGTTTTACGACGAACTAAAACTTTTGGTTGAACAAAAACGGGCTGAGTATCAAACGCGTTATGAGAAAACCATTGAGTTCTATTCGGAGATAGCCATTGAACTGGCGCATATCTACCACAAAACCCTCAAAGGTATCAGGATCTAATCCGGCTCCACCGGTTCTGAACTTATTTCAATGCTGCCAGCGCGTCGGCACAGGTGACGACGAGCGGAAGGCGGTCGCCGAGTTTAGAAAACTCCCAGAGTTTCCGAACCTTGGAACCGGCGTGAAGCAGGACGACCTTTTCAACCCGCTTGCTCAGCTCAAGCAGTGCGCCGATTTCGTCGGACTGGATCATTTCGACATTCCGCAGATCGATAACGACTTTTCCTGACAGCTCATTCGGCAGTTTTTCCAATGTTTGGAACTCGTGATAGTTCACGCCGTGCTCCGGCCAGTGCGGAGGAGCCGACGGATCAATCTGCGCCGGAACATTGCGTCCCAGCTTCAACCGGAGCGTCAGCCAAACCGCGCGCATTAAAAATGCGATGTTGGTGAGGTAGCGTTTGGTCAATCGCTTTGGATCAGTTCCCCAGCGCCAGAGCCATTCGCACTGAAGTTTCTGCACCCGGACCGGCGCGCGGGTCTGCACCCCGGCAATAAAGTCGAGCGTTCCGCCGATGCCGATGGCAACCGGAACATTCCACGTTTTGACGTGCATGTGGTTAAACTTATCCTGTTTCGGAGCGCCGAACGCGGTAAACAGAATATCCGGCTTCGCCTCCTCAAGGCGGCGCAGAATTTCGGCGTGATCCATTTTGTCGAGCGGCGCATAAGGCGGCGACCACGCACCCGCCACCTTCAAATCCGGATGGCGTTTTTTCAACACCTCCATCGCTTGGACGGCAATGCCTTCGGCGGCGCCGAGGCCGTAAATGCTGATGCCTTCTTTCGCTGCCCGTTCGGCAAGCATCGGCGTAATGTCGCTGCCGGTCACACGGCCTTTGAGCGGCGGACCGTAAAACGGCGCCAGCTTCACCGGCGGAAAGCCGTCGGCAATGACAATGTCCGCTTCGTAGAGTACTTCGCGCAGTTCGGGATCCGTCTGCGCAAGCACCAGAAAATCCAGATTGGCCGTGGCGATTACACCCGGTCTGCCGGAGCGGACGCGGTCGACCGTCCATTGAATCGCCTCCTCAAACGTCACGTTATGAAACGGAACCCCAAACAGAACCAGCGGGATGTTTTGCATGGCCGGAGGATAATTCATTTTTCCAAGGTTTGGAAAAACATTTTCCAACCATTGGACACGAAGTGAGGCCGGCCACAAAGTGACTGGCAGCGAAGCGGCAAACCCGCTAAGGTTTCTGAGTTATGCCGATACTTTCCATACTTCTGATTGCGCTGGGTCTGGCGATGGACGCGTTTGCGGTGTCGATCACCAGCGGAATTACGATTAAAAATCTGAAAGCACGCCACGCCCTGGGGGTCGGCGCGGCCTTCGGGATTTTCCAGGCGGTGATGCCGGTGCTGGGCTGGCTTCTCGGTCAGTGGGCGACCCAATGGATCTCGGTCGTGGATTATTGGATCGCGTTCGGTCTGCTCCTGTTTGTCGGCGGGCACATGATTATCCAGTCGATGCAGCCGGAAGATGAAGACGGCCCGAAGAATCCACTGCATCTTCCGACACTGCTGACACTGGCGGTTGCGACGAGCATTGATGCGTTTGCCATCGGGATCAGCCTGTCGATGTTACGCGTCTCCATTCTTCAACCGGTGCTGATTATCGGTCTGGTGACCTTCATCCTCTCTTTCGCGGGCGTCTATTTCGGACGGCTTTTCGGCCACTTCAATGAAAAGCGTATGGAAGTGGCGGGCGGACTGGTGCTGATCGGTCTCGGAACGAAGATGCTGATTGAGCACCTGATTGAAAATCAGGCGATGTTTGAAAACTCGCAAACCGTCTGGTTCGCCTTCGGCTTGACGCTGGCCGCCGGACTGGCAACCGGAATCGGCAGCCTGCTGGCCTTTTTTACGCGCCACACCGGCGAGCGCCGCTTCTCCTTTTTCATCGGCGTTTCAACCGGGCTGCTGCTGTGGACTGCTTTCCGCCAGCTGATGCCGATTGCCGAAACCGATCTCGGAAGTCCTGTTTTCGCAGCGCTCGCCTTTTTCGGCGGATTTCTGATTACGGCACTGATCGATAAGCTGGTTCCGGACTTTGGAAACCCTCATGAGCCGCTTCGTGTTGAAGAACTTGAAAATACCCCTGACTTCCGCCGTACCGGCATGCCCGCCGCGCTGGCCATCGCCGCACACAGCTTTCCGGAAGGACTCGCCATCTTCATCGCCGCCCTGCACGCGCCGGTACCCATCGCCATCGGAGCGGCGATTGCACTGGCACTGCACAATATTCCCGAAGGCATCGCCACGGCACTGCCGATGTATCACGCCACCGGCAGCCGCGCAAAAGCCTGCGGCTTTTCGTCGCTAACCGGACTGGCCGAACCGCTCGGCGCGCTGATTGTCTACACCCTGCTCTACCGCTTTATGAGCGGCGCGACACTTGGCATTCTCACCGCCGCAGGTGCGGGCATTATGGTTTTCATCGCGCTGGACGGGCTGCTGCCCGCCGCGCGCGTTTATGGAAAATATCACCACGCAGTTTACGGTGTTGTCATCGGCATGCTGGTTGCAGCCGCTCTGGCTCTGCTCTGATTTTCCATATTTTTCGAAAAAAAATTCTTACCGACACAAAACCCGACAATTTTGGTTTCTTTACTTGCCATATACCCCCTGCGGGTATAAAAAACGGATATGAAAACGGGAAAGAAGACCACGACGCACGAAGAAACTCTTAATCGTCTCGCTCGTATTACCGGACAGGTGCAAGGCGTCCGTAAAATGGTCGAAGAGCAGAAATACTGCATTGATATCATCACCCAGATTCAGGCGGCCCGCTCCGCCCTGCGTTCCGTTGAAATGCAGATTCTTCAGAAACATATGCACCATTGTGTCAACGAGGCCTTCACCTCCGGATCTAAAAAGGATGCCGACGAAAAAATGGAAGAATTACTGAGCATGATGAAAAAACAATATTGATGTAGGGGCAGACTTTATGTCCGCCCGCAAAAAAAAAGGAGAAGTCATGAAAAAAGGGTTACTGGTTGCATTGATGATGGTTGCAGCGGCGGCGGTATTCGCCGAGCCGCAAACCAACTGTCCGGTGATGAAGGGAAATAAAGTGAATCCGAAGCTGTATGTGGATGCGGACGGTTATCGCATCTATGTCTGTTGCGGAGGATGTCTCGGCGCGGTGAAAGCCGATCCGGAAAAATACATTAAACAGATGCAGGCTGAAGGTATCGAAATCGAAAAAACACCCGCGAAATGAAAACTTTAAAACCACGGAATACACAGAACACACGGAATTTAGCGGGGAAACGGTTTCCGTGTCTTCTGTGTATTCCGTGGTTAAATCTTTTTGTAATCCTGACGATTCTATTACTGACGGCCTCATTTGTGCGGGCGGATGAATTGACCGATTACCTCGCCGAAGCCGCACAAAACAATCCGGGGTTGGAAGCGGCGTTTAACAATTGGAAAGCCGCACTCGAACAGGTGCCGCAGGTGAAAGCCCTTCCCGATCCGCGCTTCAGCTATTCTTATTTTATTCAGGAAGTGGAAACCCGCGTCGGCCCGCAACGTCAGCGCTTCGGCATCTCGCAGGTTTTTCCATGGTTTGGAAAACTTTCGTTACGCGGCGATGTCGCCATGGAGGTCGCCGAAACGGAACACCAGCGCTACGAGCAGACCAAGCTGAAATTGTTCTATCGGGTGAAATCCTCGTTTTTTGAATATACCTATCTCAACCATTCCGTTGAGATCACCCGTCAGCATTTGATTTTACTCCAGAATATGGAGAAGGTCGCCCGCACCCGTTTTGAGACCGGCGAAATGCCGCAAAGCTCGTTGATTCAGCTTCAGGTCGAGCTGGGCAAACTCGACGACAAATTACGCACCCTGGAAGCGTTGCGCGTCCCGGCTTCGATCCGGCTGAGTTCTGTGTTGAATCGCAAATACGACGCCGTGCTGCCGTGGCCGCAGCCGGTTGATCAGACTCCGGCGGTATTCACAGACAGTGACGTTCAACGCTGGCTGAAAGAATCCAGTCCGGAGTTGCGGCAGATGGACGCGATGATTCGCAAGGAAACCGATGCCGCCGCACTGGCTCACAAAGAGCGTTATCCCGATATCATGTTTGGGCTCGATTACATCCAGACCGATGACGCCCGCATGTCCGGCGTCTCCGGCAGCGGTAAAGATCCGCTGATGGCATCGGTCTCGATCAATCTGCCGATCTGGTTCGGCAAGCTGAAAGCCGGCGAGCAACAGGCCGCCTATCGCCGTACCGCCGCCGAAGGAATGCTCGCAGAATCTGAAAATCGTCTGAAGTCCGATCTGCAAATGGCTCTCTATAACTTCCGCGATGCGGAGCGGAAAATCAGTTTGTACAACGACACATTAATTCCAAAGGCTCAGCAGTCGCTTGAAGTCACTCGCGAAGCGTTTGAGTCGGGCCGAGTCGGGTTCACTTCTTTGATCGAAGCGCAACGAACATTGCTGGAGTTTCAGCTTTCTGCAGACCGCGCGTTTGCCGACCGCGAAATCCGGCTGGCCGAAATTGAAATGCTGACCGGCCGCGAACTTTAACCAGGAGCACATTATGAAAATCGTTTTTTCCAATGTTTGGAAAATTTCGACCGGCGGACTTCTCGTTCTGCTGGCCGCCTTCGCGTTGGGTCGCTGCACTGCCCCGCGTCCATTCTCCGAACCTCAAGCCTCAAGCCTCAAGCCTAAAGCCTCCCTCTGGACCTGCTCGATGCATCCGCAGATTAAATTGCCCCATCCCGGCCAGTGCCCGATCTGCGGTATGGATTTGATTCCGCTCGAAACCGGAAGCGGCACCGATAATCCGCGCGAGCTGTCCGTCAGTCCGTCCGCCGCCGCGCTGATGAAAATTGAAACGTCGTTAGTAGAGCGCAAATTTGTTCAGGCCGACATCCGCATGGTCGGCAAAGTGGATTATGACGAAACGCGCACCGCATTTATCACCGCCCGCGTGCCGGGGCGGCTCGACCGTTTGTTTGTGGATTATACCGGCGTGCAGGTGAAGCAGGGCGACCACATGGCATCGATCTACAGCCCCGAACTGCTGAGTGCGCAGCAGGAACTGCTTCAGGCGATACAGTCCGTTAAAGCACTGACCAACAGTACCAGCACCATCGTGCGCGACGTGTCGCAGTCCACGGTCGATGCCGTGCGCGAAAAACTGCGCCTATGGGGACTGACGCCGGAACAGATTCAGGAGATTGAAGCGCGCGGAACGCTGGTGGATCACACCACGCTCTACTCGCCAGTCAGTGGTATTGTGATTCATAAAAACGCACAAGAAGGCGCATACGTAAAAACCGGCGACCGGATTTATACCGTCGCCGATCTCTCACGCGTCTGGGTCAAGCTGGATGCTTACGAATCGGATCTGCCGTGGTTGCGCTACGGACAGATGGTCACCTTTACCACCGAGGCGTGGCCCGGAGAAACCTTTAAAGGAACCATCGCGTTCATTGATCCGGTTCTCAATACGGCGACCCGCACCGTCAACGTACGCGTCAACGTCGAGAATCCGGAGCTGAAGATGAAACCCGGCATGTTCGTTCGTGCGGTCGCTCACCCGCTGATTGCCGAAGACGGCAAGGTAACCAATCCGTCGCTGGCCGGAAAATGGATCTGCCCGATGCACCCGGAAGTCGTAAAAGATCAATCGGGTGACTGCGATATCTGCGGCATGCCGTTGGTTACAGCCGAAGAGCTGGGCTATGTCGCATCCGACACCGCCACCGCGCCGCTGGTCATTCCGGCGACCGCGCCGCTGATCACTGGAACGCGCGCCGTCGTGTATGTCGAAATTCCTGATCAGGAAAAACCGACCTATGAAGGCCGCGAAATCATGCTCGGCCCGAAGGCTGGCGGTTTTTATATCGTCCATCATGGTCTGAAAGAAGGCGAACGGGTCGTCACGCAAGGCGTCTTCAAGCTCGATGCCGAACTGCAGATTCGCGCGAAGCCATCGATGATGTCTCCAGAAGGCGGCAGTGATCCGATGGATCACAGTAAAATGAAGATGGAGTAATCCAACCAATGACTAACCACCGAACACACGGAAATCAACTTCTATACTACTCGTCATTTTTTTGTTTTCTCGACAAGCTTTCTTCCGCAACCCTCCGTTCATCCGCAACTAAACTCGAGAGTCTTTTCCCGCGAATCTGCACGAATTTTCACAAATCAGGACTCTTTATTCGTGTTGATTCGAGTGATTCGCGGGCAATTCTTTTTCCGTGTTTTCAGTGTATTCCGTGGTTCAACCTTCAATGTAATCCATCATGAACATACAACAGACTCCTGAACAAAAATCGCTCATCGGACGCTTCATGCGCTTCTGCCTGACCAATCGTCTGGTGGTCGCGCTATTTACCTTTGCCGTGATCATTGCCGGGCTGCTGGTTGCGCCGTTCGACTGGAAACTCGCCGGCATCCAGCGCTACCCGGTTCCCGTCGATGCCATTCCCGACATCGGTGAAAACCAGCAGATTGTCTTTACCGAATGGATGGGCCGCTCGCCGCAGGATGTCGAAGATCAGATCAGCTATCCGCTGACCGTCTCGCTGCTCGGCATTCCGGACGTAAAAACTATCCGCAGCTATTCCATGTTCGGCTTTTCCTCCATCTACATCATTTTCAAAGAGCAGGCTGATTTCTACGACTCGCGCACCCGCGTGCTCGAAAAACTCAACAGCCTTCCGGCAGGCACACTGCCCGAAGGCGTCAAACCCGCACTCGGCCCCGACTCCACCGCGCTCGGCCAGGTTTTCTGGTACACCCTCGAAGGGCGCGATGAAGCAGGCAATCCGACCGGCGGCTGGAGTCAGGAAGAGCTGCGCTCGCTGCAGGACTGGCAGGTACGCTACAGCCTGCTCTCTGCCGAAGGTGTTTCCGAAGTCGGCTCCATCGGCGGCTACGTCAAAGAATATCAGGTCGATGTCGATCCCGACGCCATGCGCGCTTACGGCGTTACCCTCGACGACGTCTTTTCCGCCGTTAAAGCCGCCAACATTGACGTCGGCGCCAAAACAATAGAGATCAACCGCGTTGAATACTTTATCCGCAGCATCGGCTTCATTAAACGGATCGAGGATGTTGAAAACAGTGTCGTTAAAGTGCGGGGGGATCACGTTCCCGTATTGGTCAAACAGGTTGCGCATGTCACCACCGGGCCTGCCGCACGGCGCGGCGCGCTCGACAAAGGCGGCGCGGCGGCCGTCGGCGGTGTCGTCGTTGCGCGCTACGGCGACAATCCGCTCGCCGTCATCAACCGCGTCAAAGCCAAGATCGCTGAAACCGCACCGGCGCTTCCGCACAAAACGCTCGCCGCCGGAACCGTCAGCCATGTCGAAAGCGTTCCGATCT
>JAQUXG010000064.1 GCA_028692515.1 Kiritimatiellales bacterium
GAGTTCGCCGGGGTTGGTGAGCGCGGCCATGAGAGAGAGTTCGCCACAAAGGACGGCGGCGGCGCAGATGAGGGCAAGGCGGCGGGCGTTGGCGCCGGGTTCGCGCTCTTCGCGACAGCCGAGTTTTTTCATGACTTCTTCAACAAACGGAAGTCCTTTGCCGTTGCCGACGGTACCGACGATCAGATTGGGAATGGTGACTGAAAACCAGAGGTCGCCGTTGCGCACTTCAGCCATCGTCACACCCTGGGAGCCTTCGATGATGTTTGCGGCGTCCTGCCCGGTGGCGAGGTAGAAGGCGAGAAGCATGTTGGCGTAGTGGGCGTTGGCGGAGCGGAGTCCGCCTGCGAGCATGGTGCCGATGAGATTTTTACGAATGTTGAGCTGAACGATTTTTTCCGGCGTGCTTTTCAAATACTTCTGAACGAATTTTCCGGGAATTGTCAGCTCGGCGACAACATATTTTCCGCGCCCGAGGATGCCGTTGACGCCGGTGGCCTTTTTGTCGGAGCAGAAGTTTCCGGAAATGGATTCGTATTTGAGTTCCGGACAAAGTTCCAGGATATGATTCATGAGTGCTTCGCTGGCCTGAGTGACCATGTTATGGCCGGAGGCGTCGCCGGTAGTAAATTCGAAGCGGATGAAGAGCAGATTGCCTGCGATCTGCGAATGCATATCGATGAGTCTGGCAAAGCGACTGGTGGTACCGACCACTTTTCCAAACATTGGAAAATTTGCCTTAATTTTTTCCAAACATTGGAAAGCAGCAATGGCATCGGGCGTTTCGAAAAGAACGGAACGGCTCATGCGTTCGTCAATGACAACGGCTTTGATGCCGCCGGATGCGGTGGCGACGCGCGCTCCGCGATTGACGGTGGCAAAGACCGGCGTTTCGTAGGTGGCGAGCGGAAGCTCTGTTTCGACATCAATTTCGGGCCCGGTGATTTTGACCGGCCCGACCCACTGAAGCGGCACATTGGCAAAAGAGGTATTCATATTGAATTGATTTAACCCGTATAAATTTTGTTTTACAGAAGGGAACGAAGGATAACGAAGTTTGTTAAAACCTACCGAAACACAGGTTTCCTCCTACCCAATCCATCCTTGGTTTTCCTTTGTTTCCTTCTGTTAAAATCCCCGGCCGGTTAATGAATTTGTATCATCTCCGTTCAAGCCTCATCAAAGAGCCAGGTGGAAAGGTAGCGCTCGCCGCTGTCGCAGATGACGGTGACGATGAGTTTGCCTTCGTTTTCCGGACGCTTCGCGAGTTCAAGCGCAGCCCAGACGTTGCCGCCGGCTGAAATTCCGCAGAGAATGCCCTCTTCTTTTGCCAACCGGCGAGCGGTTTCTCCGGCATCCGTTGCGCTGATCAGAATCACTTCGTCGATCAGACGGGTGTCGAGGTTGGTGGGAATAAATCCCGCTCCGATTCCCTGGATTTTGTGCGGACCGGGTTTGCCGCCGGAAATGACCGGCGAATCCACCGGTTCAACCGCAACGACCTTCACAGAGGGGTTTTCCTTCTTGAGCACACTGCCGACGCCGGTGAGCGTTCCGCCGGTCCCGACGCCTGCGACGAAGAAATCGACGGTGCCGTCCGTATCGTTCCAGATTTCGACTGCGGTGGTTTTGCGGTGGATTTCCGGGTTGGCGGCGTTGTCGAACTGCTGCGGCATATAGGCGTTGGGCAGCGAACCGACCAGCGCTTCTGCTTCTCTAATAGCTCCCGGCATACCTTCGGCACCGGGAGTCAAAATCAGCTCCGCGCCAAGCACGGCGAGCAGGCGGCGGCGTTCAATGCTCATGGTTTCGGGCATGGTGAGAATGAGCTTGTAGCCTTTGGCGGCGGCGGCAAAGGCCAGTGCGATACCGGTGTTGCCGCTGGTGGGTTCAACAATGGTTGCGCCCGGCTTGAGTTCACCGCTTTTTTCGGCGGCTTCGATCATGGCAACGCCAATCCGGTCTTTAATGCTGCCGAGCGGATTGCGCGATTCCATTTTGACAGCAACCGTGGCTTTGAGACCGGCCGTCAGCTTGTTCAGCCGGATCAATGGCGTGTTCCCGATGGTTTGTGTCACGTCATCATAAATTTTCATTTTGAGATCCTCTTTCTAAATGGTGTAGCTGGCCGCCTTGTTCTTCAGAAGATCCGCTTCTTGATCCAGCAGCTCTTTGAGAGTGATTTTTGAGAAGTAGGCTTCGAGTACTTTCGAGGCGCCTTCCCATACCGGCTTGGTGACACAGATGGTTTTGTCGCGGCCTTTACAGTCATTGCGGGCACAATCAACAATGGTCATATCGCCTTCAGAGGCGCGCAGGATGTCGTACACGGTGATTTTCGCCGGGTCTTTTGCCAAAATGAAGCCGCCTTTCACGCCGCGCAACCCCATCACAAGCCCGTCGTTTTTAAGCGGGACAATGATCTGCTCGATGTAATCGGCTGAAATACATTCTTCTCCAGCGATGACCTTCTTGGAAACCGGGCCGCTCTTTTGATAGCGGGCAATACCCAATAGAATACGAACCGCGTAACGACCTTTAGTTGACATTTTCATTGGAGCCTCCAGGTTAAACCGACAAATTATTATCAGATTTATAGGTATTATCTAACTAGCACCTTGTTAGTCAACTTTAAAAACCGGACAGAACTATCCGATATTCCGCACAGAAGGATTGCCATTGGGCCTGAAATCGGGCAAAAAAACGGCTCACTTTAAAGGAAAAATATGAGCAGTAATTTTATTCATGACATCATTGATGCGGATTTAGCCTCTGGCAAACACTCCGAAGTGGTCACCCGCTTCCCGCCCGAGCCGAACGGCTACCTGCACATCGGTCATGCCAAAGCCATCTGCCTCGACTTCGGCACCGCCCTCAAATACGGCGGTCGCTGCCATCTGCGCTATGACGACACCAACCCGACCGCTGAAGACACCGAATACGTCGGCGCGATCGAAGAAGACGTGCGCTGGCTCGGCTTCGACTGGGGAAAAAACCTTTTCTGGGCGTCCGATTACTTCGACCGCATGTACGAGTGCGCCGTCGAGTTGATCCAAATGGGCAAAGCCTACGTTTGCGACCTCAGCGTCGACGCCTTCAAAGAATATCGCGGCGTGCCGCACCTGCCCGGCAAAGAACCGGCCGGACGCAACCGCTCCATCGAAGAAAACCTCGAGCTCTTCGAAAAAATGAAAGCCGGTGAATTCGCCGACGGGGCCTATGTTCTGCGCGCGAAGATCGACATGAACTCGCCCAACCTGCACATGCGCGATCCGGCCATCTACCGCATCAAACACGCCAGCCATCATAACACCGGCGACAAATGGTGCATCTACCCGATGTACGACTTCGCCCACTGCCTCGAAGACTCCATCGAAGGCGTCACCCACTCGCTCTGCACCCTTGAATTCGAAGTGCACCGCCCGCTCTACGACTGGATTCTCGAAACGCTCAGCCTCTATCAGCCGCATCAATACGAATTTGCCCGCCTCAACCTCACCTACACCATTATGAGCAAACGCAAACTGCTCGAACTGGTCAAAGAAAAGCTCGTCAGCAACTGGGACGATCCGCGTATGCCAACGATCTGCGGCATGCGCCGCCGCGGCTACACGCCCGAAGCCGTCCGCGCCTTCTGTACCGAAATCGGCATCACCAAAACCGAAAGCCTCACCGACGTCGCCCTGCTCGAACACCACGTCCGCACCGACCTCAACGAAATTGCGCCGCGCCGCATGGCCGTGCTCGACCCGCTCAAAGTCGTCATCACCACCTATCCCGAAGGCCAGAGCGAAGAATTCGAACTGCCCAACCACCCGCAAAAACCGGAAACAGGAACGCGCACCGTGCCATTTGCTCGCGAAATTTTTATCGAGCGCGATGACTTCATGGAAGAGCCGGTCAAAAAATTCTTCCGCCTCGCCCCCGGCACCGAAGTGCGCCTGCGCGGCGCGTATCTGGTCACCTGCACTGATGTCATCAAAGACGCAAACGGCAACATCGTTGAACTGCACTGCACGCACGATCCGGACAGCCGCGGCGGCAATGCGCCCGACGGACGCAAAGTCAAAGGCACCATCCATTGGGTCTCCGCTCAGCACGGAATTAAAGCGGAAGTGCGTCTCTACGACCGCCTCTTCACCAGCGAAAATCCAGCCGCTGAAGAAGGCGACTTCAAAGACTATCTGAACCCGGATTCGCTGAAAGTCATCACCGGCATCATCGAGCCCGGGCTGGCTTCGGCGAACCCCGGCGATAAATTCCAGTTTGAGCGCATCGGCTACTTCTGCGCCGACCCCGACACCACGGAATCCAAGCCCGTCTTCAACCGCACCGTCGGCCTGCGCGAGGCCGCCTCCAAACAGGCATAAAAAAACGCCCCGGAACTCGGGGCGCTTTTAATTTTACCAATGGTTGGAAAATCTATCTGCAGGAAGCCTTGAACCAAGCGGCGTATTCCTCCGCGCTGATTTCACCAGCGGCCAGCGCCAGCGTATGCACAACCGCTTCGTCTTCCGGGGCCTCTAACTCCTGTCCATTCGCTCCCAGAAAATATAAGCAGTCATGAACCCGGCACGCTTATTGCCATCAAGAAACGGATGGTTTTTGACAATGCCAAACGCGTATTCCGCCGCCAGTTCAAACAGCGACGGCTTCCCGTAATGAAAGAGGTGTTGCGGGCGGTTGATTGCATAATCCAGTAACCCTTCATCACGCAACCCCGCAATCCCCCCGAAGCGGGCAAGCAGTTCCTCCTGCACAGCAAGGACGACTTCTGCTGAAACCCAAAGCGGCTCCTTCATTCCGCCAGCTTCCTGAGGGCATTGCGATAACGCTGCATGCCCTTCTCAGCAACGTGCATCATTTGCTCAAAATCCTTCTGTTCCGGCGTAACCTGCACCGCACCCTTCGGCGCTTCGGTGATGTAGAGCGTCGCACCCTCCTCCACCTTCATCGCCTGAAGAGCCTCTTTAGGCAGCACGATGCCGAGCGAATTACCGATTTTCCGAACTTTTGTTTTGTAAGCCATGTAATAACAATAGTTATAACCGCCCGCTTTGCAAGCTTGATGTTGTCTGTCCATCCCGATGCTTCACACTTGCGCAAGTGTGATAAAACATAAGCCTCGGCATCGCCGATTCCAAGGATGGAAAAAAGCCGGCCGACCCAAAAGCTTCGGTTCCGACGATTGAAACCCCACAGAAAATGATTCTGCACATCGACATAAACGTGCTTTTTGCGGTGGTCGAAGTGCTTGATTATCCAGAAGGGGCTGTCGGCGCGCTACCCGGCAACCTGCGGGCACACTGTAGTCAAAAAAAAAAACACCCCGACTCTTCGGAGTGTCAGCCAAAGTCAGGAATTTAAGATCAGAGACGGCCGAAGGAGAAACGCCGGTACCCAACGACAAGCAATCCGCCAAAGCCGACCATCAACGCACTCGCCGGCTCAGGAACGGCAATCGTTCCTGTGCTGGTCAGGCTGATGTTATCAATAACCACGTGCGACGCAGTCGGAGTCGGGTTTTCCAGGCCAATATATGAATACAGCGTCGTGTTGAGTTCTGAATAAATCACATTAGCTGTTCCGGAAAGGATCGTAGATCCCAGCACACCTGCGGAGTCCGAATTATTCAGTTCCCAGTAAAACTCAAATTCTGAGGTATCGGCATTCAGCAACTTCACACCAAACAGCATTTGATACCAGTTCCCGTTGATAAAACTTCCCGAAGGGGCGTCTGTATACCCAAGGTATCCCTGATCGCTATAAAGCTCGCTGTTGATGTCGATTCCGCCCCCAAGCGACCATGCACCAAAATAGGCCCAGGCACCGCTTGTCGGCATGGCATACTCATTGACATCTGCGTTTGGATCCGTAGCAAAGCCCAGCTTAATACTTGATGTACCGACACCGTAATACTGGAAGTAGAGTGACTCATTGAGCGATTCATTCTCTGCCAACGGGGCATATGCTGCATTGGAAAACCACGCCTGATTGCCATCTCCGCTCCTGAAATTCAGAGACCCGGAGTTATTCAACCCGCCGGTGGTCGATTGGGAAACGGCAGTTCCAGTATATGGAGTATGAAATGCGTTGGTTAATTCGCCCGGCGTGTTGAGATCATACAACACATCACCAGCCTGAACAAAAGCACACACACCTGCCATCAACGCCGTAATAATCCATCTGCTTTTCATTGTTTCTTCCGTTTTCATCCGCAAAAATTCGGCAAATTTTGCCCTAATTAATCAAAAAAACAAGGCGAATAAAGACACATTGTCATAATTTCATTTAGTCTCTGCCGCCTTGTACCACTCATAACGAAGATCATCCGGTGAAGACCGGAAAAAAGGCGCGGCTTAAAGTGCGAAGCTTGATTTCCAACCGGTGAAAAACGTGGCAGAATTTCTTCCGATGGTTGGAATTTTACAGAAAACAATTCTGCATATCGACATGGACGCGTTCTTCGCGGCGGTCGAGGTGCACGATCATCCGGAGCTGAAAGGCTTGCCGGTGGTGATCGGCTCGCCGCCGGACAAGCGCGGCGTGGTTTCGACCTGCTCCTACGAGGCGCGTAAGTTCGGTATCCACTCCGCCATGCCGTCCAGAACCGCCTTCCAGCGTTGCCCGAAAGCCGTCTTTCTGCCGCCCAACATGAAGCGCTACCATGAAGTTTCTCAACAGATCATGGAAATCTTCCGGCGCTTCACGCCGCTGGTTGAGCCGCTTTCGTGCGATGAAGCCTTTCTTGATGTCACCGGCGCGCGCTACCTCTTCGGCGACGGACCGACAATTGCAAAAAAAATCAAAGAGGCCGTCAAAAAGGAAACCGGTCTAACCTGCTCGGTCGGTGTGGCACCGAATATGTTTCTGGCGAAAATCGCCAGCGAACTGGACAAACCCGACGGGCTGACGCTCGTTCCATTCTCAGAAAAAGAGATTCCCGCCTTTCTTGCGCCGCTACCGATTAAACGGATGTGGGGCGCCGGCAAAAAAACACAGGCGATTCTGGAAGCGCACCGCATCCGAACCCTCGGCGATCTGCAAACGGCAGATCCCGCTAAACTCGCCGCATGGATTGGAGAAAGCTCCGCCGCCAGTTTCCGGCGACTGGCCTTAGGAGTCGACGGACGCGAACTTGAGACCGAGAGCGAAGAAAAAAGCATCTCCAACGAAATCACCTTCGATATAGATGAGCGCAATGCCGCCGTTGTGGAAGCCGCTCTGCTCGATCTGGCCGATAAAGTCGGCGGCCGTCTGCGCTGTGCCGGATTCTACGCGACCACCGCGCAAATCAAAGTGCGCTGGACGGACTTCTCGACCATCACCCGTCAGCGACGGCTCGATCCGCCCTGCTGCGACGACATAACGTTGCGCGAAACTGCGCTCGAGTTACTGCGTAAAGAAGGGTTACACAGCCCCGTGCGACTGATCGGCTTCGGGGTCAGCAACCTGCGCGAAACCGCCGATGCCCCGCAGCTTGATCTTTTCCAAGCATTGGAAAAAACAACATCCACCAGACGCGAGCAACTCAGTCGCGTGGTGGATCGTATTCGTGAAAAGTTCGGCCGCGCCAGTATTCAGCGCGGCTCCAAACTATAGCCATCCTATTTCTGCCAGTGGCCGGGACGTTTGCCGCCCTGACCGGGTGCGTTTTTCGGACGGTTCGGACGATGCGGATTAGCCGCGCGCTTTTCGTCGCGCTTGGCAGGATTGCCCGCTCCGGCTGGCGTTACGCTGACGCGGCGGCCTTCGAAATCCACCAAACTGTTCGCAAAGCTGTCGATGACGGCCTGTGCGGCGTCGCGCGGCACTTCGAAATAGGATTGCATATGCGTGATGTTGATCCGGCCGATTTCGACGCTGCTGTTGCGGTCGGCAACATTCACCAGATTCATCAGCTGCTTGGGTGCCAGACGGTTGGCTTTGCCAATATTCATGCAGAGCTCAACCATTCCGCCTGCGGCGGTCTGTTTTTTGCGCGCGGCGTGTCCGCCTTCGTTCAACGGCTCAGCGTTAATATCCGGCTCTTTGCTGTAATAGTCGAGCAAGCGCTGCAGTTCGAGCGAAGCGAAACGACGCAAGAGTTCTTCGCGAGAAACACCTTCGAGACTCGCGCAGAGCGACGGCAGAATTTCGTCGATCACGCCCGGCTCCGGATCAACCTGGCTTAAGCGTTCCATCAAGCCGGCGATGCGTGCCTTACAAATATCCGCGCCGGTCGGCACGTTGCGCTGTACAAATTTACGTCCCAGCTGTTTTTCGATGAATTTGACCTTGTTATGCTCGCGCATATTGATCAGCGCAATCGACACACCGGTTTTCCCGGCGCGGCCGGTAC
>JAQUXG010000065.1 GCA_028692515.1 Kiritimatiellales bacterium
CCACCGGATAGCCCGACGCCGGATCAACCAGCCTGTTCTCCGGCTTGAGATAGTTCATCGCATTCGCCAGCAGCGCCCGCATATGCTCATGCTCCGGTGCAACCAGAGGAAAATTGAATTCGTCAGAAGAGGTCGGTAGCGGCTGAACATGCGCGCACCCGGCACCCAGCAGCACACCCAGAATCGCCACGAAAAGAAGTTGTTTCATGCGCGCTAGTCTATAGCACGCTTTCCGCCGGATTCACCTCAAATCGCTGGAGGGATTGGAGAGTTTTACAGAAGGAAACCAAGGCAACGAAGGGGTTCCCCATAAACCACTCTTGACCTGCATAGCGCAAGGAGCGCCGCATGGTTCGTTACCTTCTTTTTAAAACTCCGGCTGAAACTCGTCTAAACGGAGGACATCAGATCCAATACTCGGAATTTATGACGCCGCCAGCGCTACCCCTCTACGTTCATCCTGTCTATCCGCGGTTAAATTTTCCAGTCTCTGGAAAAACTGAACTCTCTCGGCCCTATAAGTTCCAAGGGTTGGAAACGGAACCTCAGCTTGACTGTGCGGGGTTCTCATAGATAATGCACCGGTTAATTTGAGCGCCCCGTATACAGGGTGCGGAAGGATGGAATACGGGATGGATGTGGCTCATGTTTCCATTGTTCCAATAATCCAAGGATATTTTAATGATTAAGGTTTCGAACCTGACTAAACAGTTTGCGGGCTACACGGCGGTGGATGATGTGTCGTTCGAAATAAAGCGCGGCGAGATTATCGGCTTTCTCGGCCCGAACGGCGCCGGCAAGACGACGACGATGCGGATGCTGACGGGTTTTCTGCATCCGACGCGCGGCTCGGTGGAGATCGCCGGTTGCGATGTGTTTGAAGATCCGATTGAGGCGCGACGACATATCGGTTACATGCCGGAGAGCTGTCCGCTGTACACCGAGATGCGGGTGGATGAATATTTAAAGTTTCGTGCGCAGATCAAGGGCGTTGCACGTAAAGAGATTCGCAGCCGCCGCGATATCGTGAAGGAACAGTGCGGCCTGACCGACGTCGGTCGCCGGATTATCGGCCAGCTTTCCAAAGGCTACCGCCAGCGCGTCGGTCTGGCCGACAGCCTGCTCCACGATCCCGACCTGCTGATTCTCGATGAACCGACGGCCGGCCTCGACCCGAACCAGATCCGCGAGGTGCGTGAACTGATCCGCCAGCTGGCCGAGCGCCATACGCTTTTGCTTTCGACGCACATTCTGCCGGAGGTGGAAATGACCTGCCGCCGGATTCTGATTATCAATAAAGGCAAGATTGTGGCCTCCGATTCGCCGGAAAGCCTGCAGAAGCGGCTGGAAGGCGATCTGCTGATCAGTACCGAGATCGCCGGCGATCCCGGTGTGATCGAGGCGACGCTGAAGAGTCTCGGCAGTGTAGATGTGGTGGATCACGAGACGCTCGGCGAAGGCTGGAGCCGTTACCGGATCGATTCCTCTTCGCCGGATATCCGTGCGCAGGTTTTTGAATGCGCGGTTTCCAAGGGTTGGAAACTCCGCGAGCTGCATCTGGAAAGCCGCTCGCTCGAAGATATTTTTGTGTCCATCATCCGCGAGGATGTCGCGACGGAGACGAAACGATGAGAACTTTTTTTGCCCTCTGGCGGCGCGAACTGGCGGCGATGTTCCTTTCGCCGATCGCCTATGTAATGCTGATGTTTTTCCTGCTGGTGACCGGTTGCGGATTCTACTGGCTGGTGAAGGAGAATCTGGAAGTGATGCGTTCCATTCAGGGACTGATGGTGGTGATCTGGGCCTGCATGCTGATTACGATCCCGGTGCTGACGATGCGTACGTTTGCCGAGGAGCGCAAAAACGGCACGTTTGAAACGATGATGACCGCGCCGGTTAAAGATTCGACGGTGGTGACCGCTAAGTTTTTCGGTGTTCTGACGTTTTTTATTCTGATGTGCCTGCCGACGCTGCTCTACCCGCTGATTATCCGGCTGCTGGCTCCGGAAGTCGCCCATCTGGTTGATCCGGTTTCCATTGCGTCCGGGTATTTTATGGTCGGTCTGATCGCGGCAGCATTTGTCGCGCTGGGCATGCTGGCCTCGGCGCTGACTTCCAACCAGATTATCGCGGCCATTTCGACGTTTTCGATTATGAGCATTTTCTTTTTCGGCGGACTGTTTGAGCCGCATCTTTCAAAAAACCCGATGGTGCGCGATATCGGCGGCTATCTCTCTTCGGCGTTGCACCTGATGGAGTCCGCGCGCGGCGTTTTTGATTCCCGCTCGCTGGTGCTTTATCTGAGCGCGACGGTTTTCTTTCTTTTTGCAGCCGTGAAGGCGGTCGAAGCCCGCCGGTAACAGATAACCCATAACAGATAACTTTTGATCATGAAAAATCGCAGACATCGTTTATTGATCGGACTCAACACCGGAGCCGCTCTGTTGCTGGCATTGGCGATCACGCTGATGGTCAATTATATTTCCTTCCGCCATTACAGCCGTGAGGACTGGAGCCGGACGCAGCTTTATTCGCTCTCTTCCAAGACCACCAGCCTGCTGGACAGTCTGGAAAAACCGGTGGCCATCACGGTTTTCTTCCAGCCCGGCAATGTGCTGTATGAGGATATTCATAATCTGCTGCGCGAATATCAGTTTCACTGCAAAAAGCTGAATATCCAATGGGTCGATCCGGATCGCGACATCGCCCAGACCGAAGAGCTGGCGGTGAAATATCAGGTGACCGATCCCAACGTGGTGGTGTTCGACTATGAAGGCCGCAATAAGTATGTGCGTGTTGATGAGATCGCGGACATCGACAAATCCAGCGGCATCGAACGCATCCGGGCATTCAAAGGCGAGCTGGCTTTTTCCTCCGCGATTCAGGCCGTTGTTCAGGAAACTGTTCCGGTGGTTTATTTCCTGACCGGACACGGCGAGCGCGACATCACCAGCTTCGACCGCCGCGCCGGTTTTTCCGGAGCCGCCCAGCTGATTGAGCGCGACAATATCCGGGTGAAACCGCTTCTGCTGAGCGCCGAGAAGCAGATCCCCGCCGATTGCGCCGCGCTGATTATTGCCGGGGCCTCCCAAAGCATGTCCAAGGCAGAGGCCGATATTATTTCCGTTTGGCTTCGCCGCAGCGGCCGCCTGATGGTGCTGGCGGATGCCGGACAAACCTCAGGTCTCGAAAAAATGATGCAGGACTGGGGACTGGTTCTGCGCGACGATGTGGTAATGGATCCGGATCGCACCCTGACGGGACGCGAAGTGTTTGCGTCCGCCTATAACAAACACCCGATCACGGCCAAGCTCGGAACCACCGCCGCGATTTTCCATCTGCCGCGCTCCGTGGAACCGGACACGGCGCAGTCCAAAAACGCCTCCGCCGACCGGCCGAAAGTGACGCCGCTGGTGTTTTCCTCTAAAAACAGCTGGGCGGAAGCGCAACCGGATCAGATACCCGCGAAGTTCGATGCCGGCACAGACGATTTATCCGGACCGGTTTCGCTGGCCGCCGCCGTTGAGAAAGGCGATACCGCCGGAGTGCTCAATATGCAGATCCGTCCGTCGCGCATGGTGGTCTTCGGCGATTCCGGTTTTGTATCCAACAGCGGCCTGACCGGCGGGGACAGCAGTCTCTTTATGAGCGCGCTGAACTGGCTGATCGACCGCGAACAGCTGATGGCCATCGCACCGAAGAAAGTGGATGACACACGTCTTAAACTGACCCTCGAAAAAGTCCGCATCCTTTTCTGGAGCACGGTCGGTCTCATTCCGGCGCTGGCCGCCCTGTTCGGTACCGCGCTGTGGTTCCGGAGAAGGAAATAACTTCATGAAACACAGAGTCTCCACCTGGATGCTTTTAATCGGCGCAGTTCTGCTCGGCGGGTTTATTCTGATTTTCGAGCGCGGCAGCGAAAATTCGCAACAGCAGTTACAGCGGGCACGAACCGTATTCGCGGTGTACCCCGAAAGCATTGAGCGGATTCTGATGGACCGCGACGGCGTGCAGATTGAATGCACGAAGACGGCGGGCATCTGGCGCCTTACCAAACCGGCGGACGCACCGGTTGATTCCGGTATGGTCGAAAAAATGATCGCCGGAATGGCCGGCATTGAGCGCGGAGAACTCATCACCGCAGAAACGCTCAAGGAACGAAGCCTGACGCCTGCCGACTACGGCTTTGACAAGCCGCGGGCGCGCATCACCTTTAAAAACAACCACGGTACCTTCACGTGGCTGATCGGCCGCGATGCGCCGGTTGGAAAATCCCTCTATGTGATGCAGGAAGGCAGTGGCGACATCGTTGCCGCGCCGCAAACGCTGCTGACCCTTGTTCCGCAGGATCCGTCATGGATCCGCGACCGAACCGTTTTTGCCGGAGAGCTCGCCGCCGTCCGCGGGCTCGATTTGCGCCGCCCGAGCGGATTCATCCAGTTGCGTCAGCCGGAAAACAACGAATGGCTGATGCAGCAGCCGCACACCGGCCGCGCCGACGCTCAGGCCGTCCACACCCTGATCAGCAAACTGTTTTCCGCCCGGATTATAAATTTCATAACGGATGAAAAGGCGGATTTGACGGTCTATGGTCTCGACAACCCGTCTTATGAGCTGACGATCTTTCTTCAGAATGAGAGTACGCAGACCCTGATGATCGGCTCGCCGGTGCCGGATCAGCCGGAGGCCCGCTACGCCAAGCGTGTTGAGAGCGATTCGGTGTTCACGATCCCTTCGGACTGGACCAAGGATCTGCAAATCGACAAGAATCTGCTGCGCAGCCGCCTTGTGATGGACGTGCAGACTGAACGGATTTCCAGCATTCAATTGATCCATGGAGAACAGCAGGTGGAACTGACCCGTAGCAATACGCTCTGGCAGATTGTCCGCCCGGTGCGGTGGAACGCCGATCCGGCAAAAGTCGCACAGGTACTGAAGAGCCTTGCAGGGGCCGGCGTTGAAGATTTCGTGGATCTGCCCTCCGCCGAGCAGACCGCTCAAATCAAATCGCCCGCATGGAGCGTAGTTCTTGTCACGGACGGAAAGACCAACACCCTGCATGCCGGCGAAGCCGGAACGTCCGGCCTTCGCCTGATTCAGGATCATAGCGGCTCGTCACTCTGTACGGTAAAAGGAACAATTCTCCGCGATTCATTCGTCGATCCGCTCTTCTACCGCAGCCTGACCGTTCTTGAAGTGAATCCGGGAAATATCGAGAAAATCGCTGTTCGAAACGGCAACATGGAACGGTCTGTGCAAAAAGCGGCCGACGGTTCATTCGCCGCCGGACAGCCGGACTTTCAGGTGAATGCGCAGGCCCTGACAGACCTGATGTGGGAGTTGAATGATTTCCGCGCCGGGCGTTATGTGGATTTTAATCCGGCATCACTCAAACCGTACGGACTGGATCAGCCTCAGGTTTCATTAACGGTCACCCTCAACGACACCAACGTGATCGGCCGGATGATCCTGCTCGGGAATCAAACCGAAAACGGACGATTCGCGATGATACAGGGTCAGAATATCATTTTTGTGATTTCAGAAAAAACCGCACAAACCCTCACCCGCGAACTGACGGTGCCTATTGAAAAACAAGCTGAAAAAATCAACCGCCCCTGATCAACCGCCTGTCCGACGGGGCAAACTCCTGCTGCACATTTTCAGGCTGACCAGCTTCGCTCTGGCACTTTTCGCTCTGCTGACGCTTTTCGCTCTGCTGACCGTCGGACTGCCTCCAAATACAATACGGCGCATCACAGCGCAACTGCATGAGGCGGGCATTCCCTTGCAGGTCAAATCCATCCGGCTGTCCATGCATCACGGCTGGCAGCTCAATGACGCACGCCTCTACAGCACCTCCCCAGATGACCTCCAGCCGCTTCTGGAGGTTAAAAAACTCTATGTGATGCCCTGGCCGGTCGATTGGAAAAATCTGGTAACCGGCAGTTGGCATATCAACGTCTATGCCAAACGTCTCGGCGTCTCGCTGGGCCGTCCATGGGAGGATGCCCTGCCGAAAAACCATCCGTTCCGCACCATCAGCCAGCTGAAAGCCTCCCTGACCGCCGCGCCCGGACGGATTAACCTTGAAAGCTCCGATTTGCAGTGGGGCAACATCCGTCTTCTTACGCATGGAGCCGCTCTCTTCTCTACCGTCAGAAATGAAAGCCAATCCCGGCAGAGCAAAGACTTCCGCCGCCGCGCGGCCAAAGCGGCCGATGCGTTAAGCCTTCTGAAATGCGAGAAATTCCCGAACCTGAACCTGACGTTCAACCTGAATGAAGCTCACCCTGAAGAAAACTCTCTGGAGGCCATCCTGACCGCAGAAGGCATCGTCTGGCAGAACCGTGTTTATGAACGGCTCTCGGGAATACTTGAATACCGCGATTCATTCTGGACGGTTCCCATACTGCAACTGAACCGGTCTCAACAGGAACAGTTGATTCTGCACGGCAAAATAAACTTTGAAACCGGCATCGCGCAGGCGTCCGTTGAAAACACCCTGTCCGCCACCGACCTCTTCAGTCTCCTTCCGGAGGAGGCGCAGTCTGCAGTGGCGCAAACCGGAATTCAGCCATACGGTCGTTTTGACTTCACCGCCTCGGCCGGTCCCGCGCCGGCCGAACAGCTCGCCGAAAAAATCACGGTGCAGATACAGCAGGCTCAATTCAAACGTAAAGACACCCTCGTCGATCCGCTCACTCTGCGCCTGACCCGCGATGGAAACCGGGTTGAGGTCAGCGACATGCAAGCCGTCGTCAACAACGGCCCGTTGAGCGGAAACCTCAAACTCGACCTCGATTCCAAAGCATGGACTGCCCGCATGAAAACGCAGTGCGATCCGTTGATTGCCGGGGAATACGATAAAGATCTCCAGGATTTCCTTCAGCGTTTCGACTTTCCCGTTGAACTGCCGAAAACCGATCTGGCCCTTTCGCAAGCCGGTCCCGACCAGCCCGTCGTCATGAACGGCACCATTTCAGCAAACCGTTTCCTTTGCGGCGGAGTGCCCATCGACCATCTCGAAACCTCGTTGATCTATTCCAACCATGTGGTGGATCTAACCCCCATTCACGCCGTCCGCATGAATGAACAGTTTGACGGCAGCGTTCAGGTGGACTTTAACCGCCAGCTCGGAATCTTTAACGCAACCAACAGCTTCCCGCCCGCCGACATCGCCCGCGCGCTGGCACCCGACAAACACACCCTGCTTGAACTGTTTCGTTTTGACGGACCGGTTTATGCCGCCGGTCATGGCCAGATTGACTACGGCGGATGGACCCATCACGCCTTTAACGGCGTATTCCGCGCCGAAAATGTCGGCATCAACAAACTTCAAGTCTCACTCTTCAGCGCCAATGTGGAAATGCGCGGAACACAGCTTCTCTTCACAAACGCTTCGGCCCGGATTTATGACGGCCTCGCAAAAGGTTCCGCGGAATTTGATATTTCCCTCGAGGACGGTTCCGCTCCCTGCCATATCAACGCCCGTCTCTCTCAGATAAATCTGGAGAAGATGCTCGGGCAGGTCTCCGCCGGCGGCTACAACCGCACACGCGGGTTGCTCTCCACAGCATTTGAACTCTCTGCCGATGCGAAGGCCGGCTTCTGGAACTCGGTTTTGGGCAGTGGACAAATTAAAATTGAAAACGGCCGTCTTGCGGATGTACCGCTCTTCGGCGGCTTTTCCCGGTTGATTCAGTCCGCCTTCGCCGGGTTCAACCTCTTCTCGCTCACCACGTTCTCCGCCGACTACACCCTGCACGACGGGGCCCTCTGGAGCGACAACGCCCAGCTTGGCGGCACCCTCTTCAGCGCCCGCGCCCGCGGAAACTATTCGCCGGAAAACGGCCTCAACTTTGCCGTCATCGCCGAACCGTTCCGCCAAAGTCGCAGCGATGACAAGGAATGGTATCAGCTGCAACGCTGGGCGGCCGAGGCCGTGAAAGAAGGAACCGCCCCGCTCTTCCGCCTGCTCGAGTTCCAGCTCGACGGACCGCTCGATAAACCGCAATGGCGCTTCGTTAATCTGCCAAAAGATGTGTCTGACCTGCTCCGCCTCTCTAAATAAAATGGACTCCGATCCGTCAACGCCTTCCCCGCTCCTCTGCCCCGTCTGTAACAGCCCGCTCGACTGGATCGCCAAAGAATGCCGCTGCGCGAACGGACATTCCTTCGATCCCGCCAAAGAGGGTTACGTCAACCTGCTGCTCAGCCATCAGCGCAAATCCAGTCACCCCGGCGACAATGCCGCCATGATTCAGGCTCGCCGCCGCTTCTTCGATTCCGGAGCCTATGACCCCGTCCGCCAG
>JAQUXG010000066.1 GCA_028692515.1 Kiritimatiellales bacterium
AGTCGTGCAGGTCGCGGCCGACTTTATGCCGCTCGCGGGCGGCGAGTTCGTTCATTTCTTCTTCCATATGCACCCGTTCATGGAGATTTTCTTCCAGACGGGTGTTGGCGATGCGTAGCTCCTCTGTACGGACGCGCACTTCGGCCTCGATTTTACGCGTTCTGTTGCTGAGTAACAGGAGCAGGCTGGTCATTAGCGCGGTGATGATCAGTCCGGCGAGGAGCACTGCCGTTGAGCGGTGTCCGGTGACGGAACCTGGCAGGAAGCACTTAAAAATCCATTGTGCACCGATGGCTTCCAGAGGATGGAGGTAGATCCACCCGCCGGAACCGCGCTGAATAGTTCCTTCCGTCTTCGATCCCGGAGGAAGGGGCTGTAACGACATCCTGAGTTCTGACGAGGAGCCTGAAAGAGCCGCAATGTGTTTAAGAATTACTTCGGGGTGAAGCGCGGCGACCGCAAACCCGATAACGTTTCCGAATGTGTACAGGGTGTTCGGCTTGACCTGTCCCTGTATAACGGGCGCAAAGACCCAGTAAGCGGGGTTTCCGGTTTTTGAAAAAGAGTCTGTTGATATTACCAGCGCGGGGCGGCGGGTCTGTTCAATCTGTTCAATGGCGCGGCGGGACTCCTCGCCGAGGGACGAAAAATCAAATCCAATCGGAAGATTCAGTCCGTTCGCCCGGCTCTGCCATGTGAGGGGGTAATAAACGGATTTGGGTTCGGCCGGAATCCAGGTTCCCTTCGGGCCCTGTTGCACAACCTGATAGGCTCCCGGTTGGTTTTTGGCTTTGCCTTCAATTTCGTTGCGTAGCCAAGGGTTGATCCGCTGGGTCAGTCCGAACGGACCCAGTACGGTGTGTTGATGAACCAGTCCTTTCTGGACAAATTCGTCCATGGCTGCCTGGTTGACTGCATCGGACAGGGCATGCAGGGCGCAGACCGATTCCAGCACCTCGGAAAAAAGATACAATTCCTGTTCGGTGTTGAGTCGCAGTGTTTCGGCGGTCAGCCGCGCCGCGTCGGCTTCCGTCTGCGCGATGCGGTTTTGCAGATGTAAAGAAATGACAATGCCTGTCAGCGCGGTGAGGGTGGCAAGGAGTAGGGGCCAGTGAATGATTGGAGCGGATTTCATGATAAATCACGTATCATATTTCAGGCGGCCCACAAAGAGTTTATGCCGACCTGATAGCCTCGATAAACACGATAACTCATAAAAACAGAGTAAAGCAGGGATAAAAAAGCGCCCCGCGAACGGGACGCTTTCGAGTCAACTCATTAAAGGGTTAGCTGAGGCGTTGTTTCAGGCGCACTAGCCAAGCCAGTCCGCCGCCAAGGGCGAGGAGCATCGCGGTTGCCGGCTCCGGGACTACCTGTTGCCATTCGTTGGCGGTGCCTGCCACGGTGTAGGTGTAAGGGTCACCGGCACCCAGTTGTGTCAGCGTGCCGGATGTATTGAAAACAATCGAGGACGAGGCGTTTGCGATGCTGTCGGCGTTGAAAATCACCGTGTACACATACGCGTTAGCGTATGTGGTTTCCCATCCTGCGGCGAAAGTTGTGCCAAACGAGATGCTTCCTCGGCCATTATCGACGGTTATCGCATTAAAGCCGCTCATCAGGATGTCGTCTGCATCGGAGGATTGTCCCCCCAGTGACTTATCGAAGGTGACAGTGCTTAAATCAGTCACACCGCTGGTCACTTCGTACATTTGCACCCACCAGCCATTTTGGATTCCGAAGTTTGAAAGCAGATCCATTGCCGGAGCATCCCAAGACAGTTCGGCCATCGAACCAGCCGTCAGGCAGAGCAGTGATAGTGTTATGATCAGTATTTTTTTCATCATTTATTCCGAGTTTAGCTCATTTCTTATTCAAAAACCTGAGAGTAACGATTGGTTTCAGACCATGTGAAGCCGGTTACGGCTTCGTACCATACACCCTCGCCGAGATTAATAATGTTTGTAGCGAGGATGATCTGCCCCCATTCAGCGGCGTTATTCGCCTTATACCATTTTCCGTCCGTCCACAAGGCGTAGCGTTGATATCCATTACCCGTCCAAACGGATATTTTGTCGCAGCCAGCAAGAAAATCGGATGCAGATCCTCCATTCTCTCTAAAAGTTGTTTCGTTTAGGGCGATAGAGGAGCTGAAGGGGTAGGAGATCATCTGGTAGTTTTGGACAATCGCCACTTCTTGCGTGCTAACCGAAACAACATTGCCGCTGATCAGAATCGTGTTGGTTTCTGTAGACGATCCGGCGGAAGCAATCCAAAAGCCGCATCCCATGGGCACCTCAGGGTCACCCTCAATAATATTTCCCCACTGAGCGGCATCGTTTGCCTTGTAGAATTTTCCGTCAGTCCATTGCGCCCATCTTTGGTATTTCGATGTAGCCGGATCCCACATGGAAATGATGTCACAACCAGCCAGAAAGTCGCTTTGCGCGAGTTGATTCGTTCCGAAGATTGAAGAGAGAGTATTTGTTTCGGCTGTTTCAAAGCTGGCGGAAATTAGGCGAAATTTTCCGCCCGGTGCGAGATTTATTTTCGTATACCCCAGAATGTTGGCGGAGGCGACGGTGCTTTGAGCCGGAGAGACCGAGGCCAATCCCGAGACCACAACAAAAAATACAAAAATGTTTTTCACACCTCTCATCGCAAGCATCCCTTTCTGAACGGACAACCATTTTGAACGCCTGATAATAGGATATGAGTTGTATTTTTCCCAGTAATTTTCCGGGTAAATGTGCGGGTTATATGCTTCGGGTGTTTTGGGCGCAACCGGCTTATTCGCAGGAAATTACGATCGTTTTACGCGCGATTGATTTCTTTTCAATATCGCGTAGCCGGAAGAAATCCGGGCCATCGACCGGAAGCACCGGCCGCTTAAAAGCGCCATTTCCTGCGGGTGTTTGGAGGGCTGTAACGTTTGATGAATTCGCCGGCCTGTGCGAAGAGTGGCTGCCCGGCTCCGAGTCGCCAGAGGATGCGCCGGGTGGAGATGGGCTCGGCCTCACGGACTTCGCGGAAGCGGGGAAGCATGGCCCATGCGGCGAGGGCGCGGGCCAGACTGGAAACGATGAAAACGACCGGAAGTGATGAGATCAGCGTAATGTGGACTGGTCCCAGCCCGAAAACCGCCGGAGCGTGTTCAGCAATCGGCGCGCCGATCAGGACGGCCCCGCCGACGGAAAACAATCCATTGAGCAGGTTGTAGTAGCTGAAGACCCGGGGCCGTTTGGCCTGCGTGACGGCGTCGTAAACAAAGTTGCCGGCCGCCAGATTGAAGCCGGACCAGCAGGCACCGGAGAGGACTTGCGCCAGCAGGAGCACAAAATAATTGGTCGAGAAAATCCAGAAGAGCGGCAACAACGGCATCAGCCAGCTGGTGGCGACCAGCACCGAGCGGTTGCCGTGGCGGTCGCTGAGTGCGCCCCACCAGCGGACGAAAAGGGTTTGGGCCAGCAGAAAAACTGCCATATTTACCGTGAACTGGAGATACGACCAGTGCAGGTCGCGGAGCATATAGACGGCAAAAAACGGTCCGGCAATCTGGGCGGTTCCGTTCATGAGTGCGACGGTGAAGGTGAATTTGGCGAAGTTGGAGCGCGGGGTGGCGCGCACAAAATCCCAGAACGAAAAATAGGGATTCTCGGTTTGTTTTTGAAGCGGAGCGTCATAGTGGCGGCGCATGAAGAACAGGCTGATCAGGCGGGCCAGACAGGCGATCCCAAAAAGGAATCCGAATCCGGCCACCGGGTGCCCACAGTTTTTCCATTGGCTGACCGTCACACCGGCCAGCAGCATGGCGGCCAGCATCGTGTACATGATGATGCGGGTCCGGTTTGAAAAATAGCGTCCGCGGTCAGCCGGATCGACGACATCACCCATCAGGCTCATCCAGGACGGGACGGATACGCCCAGCGCGAAAAAGCAAACGGTTACAGCGATCAGCAGCGCCGGGATTCCCCCGGACGGAAGCAGGACGGGCAGGAGGAAGAGCGGCAGATACGCGGCACCTTGTATGGCGGCTCCCGCCAGTATGATTGGCATGCGGCGACCGACCCGGTCGAGCAGCGCGGCGCCTGTGAGCTGGGCGACTGCCGCAATCAACACCGGGCCGGTACCGATAAACGCCATGGCGAGGTTGCTGGCATGCAGCAAGATAGCAAACGGGGCGATATAGGTTTCCCCGAAGCCCCACATGACAGCCCAGAGCGAACCCTCCCAGATGGAAAGAGTTTGTGTTTTTCGGCCTAGAATCAGCGGGTCAGGCGTTCCACCCTGAGCGGTTAAGTTTCGTACCGAGGCAAAGAAACGTTTCATAAACTGTTTTGGATCGAGGCGGCGACGAAGTCGCGGAAGAGCGGGTGCGGCAGAACCGGCTGGCTCTTGAGTTCCGGGTGAGCCTGCGTGGCGACAAACCATGGATGATCCGCCAGCTCAATCATTTCGACTACACCGATCTCCGGATTCGTTCCTGAAACGATGAGGCCGTTTTTTTCGAGCTGTTCGCGATAGTTGTTGTTCACTTCGTAACGGTGGCGGTGGCGTTCGGATATTTTCTTTTCACCGTAAGCGGAAAAGGCCTTGGTGTCTTTTTCGAGTACGCATGGACAGGCCCCGAGGCGCATCGTGCCGCCTTTTTCCGTGACGGTGCGCTGTTCTTCAAGCAGGCAGACGACGGGATGTTCGGTTTTAATGCCGCGCTCTTCATCAAATTCCGTGGTGTGTGCATTCGCCAGGCCGCAGACGTTGCGGGCGAATTCAATCACCGCGCACTGCAGACCGAGGCAGATGCCAAGGAAGGGAATGTTATTTTCACGGGCGTACTGCGCCGCGCGGATTTTACCTTCCATACCGCGCGAGCCGAAGCCGCCCGGGATCAGAATGCCTGCGACGGTTTTCAGAATATCGGGATTTGTTTCGATGTCTTCAGCGGCGATTTTTACAATATCCACCTTGTATTCAGCGGCGTATCCGCCGTGGTAAAGCGCTTCGTAGACCGATTTGTAGGCGTCCTGCAATTCGGAGTATTTGCCGACCACGCCGATTTTCACAGTGCCCTTTGGATTTTTGATAACGGAAACCAGCTTTTGCCAGTCTTTGAGCGGTTTGGTGGGTTTGGCGATACGGAAGTGGTTGAGGATGAGTTCATCCACACCCTGTTCCGCCAGCACGAGCGGAATTTCATAGATGGAGGTCTCAACGTCTTTTTCGACGATGACACAGGATCTGGGGACATTGCAAAACATGGACAGTTTTTCGAGGTGCTCTTCGGTGAGATCCACTTCAGTACGGCAGACGAGAATATGCGGCATGATCCCGATTTCGCGCAGTTTGGCGACGCTCTGCTGGGTCGGTTTGGTTTTCACCTCTTTGGCGGCCTTGATATATGGAACGTAGGTGAGATGGATGTACATGGAGTTGTCGCGGCCGACATCGGTGCCGAGCTGGCGCAACGCTTCCAGAAAGATCAGCCCTTCGATGTCGCCGACGGTTCCGCCGAGCTCGATGACGATGACATCGGGGTTCTCTTCCTCAAGACGCCGGATTTTTGCCTTAATCTCATTGGAGATGTGCGGAATCATCTGCACGGTTCCGCCGAGGTAGTCGCCCTTGCGCTCTTTATGTAAAACGTCCCAGTAAATGCGGCCTGCGGTGATATTGCTTCGCTGCGAGGTGGGCTGGCCTGTGTAGCGTTCGTAGTGGCCGAGGTCGAGGTCGGTCTCTGCTCCGTCGTCGGTGACATACACCTCGCCGTGCTGATAAGGGCTCATGGTGCCGGGGTCGACATTCAGATAGGGGTCGAGTTTCAGCATGCGGATCGAGAGTCCGCGATTGATCAGCAGGCGTCCGATGGAGGCGGCGGTGATGCCTTTTCCGAGTGAAGATACGACGCCGCCGGTTACGATAAGATATTTGGCCATTTTAAGGTCTCTGTTTAAAGTTGATCGTGCTACGGGAAGGCACTTTAAGGAGCGCGTGCGGCGTTGTCGAAGGAATAGTTCCAAGGGGTGGAAGAAATTTTTCCAAACCTTGGAAACTCCGGTCTAGGTCACAAAAAAGCCCCGGCAAAACTGCCGGGGCTTCGGTTCGAAACGGTTATTATTCAACCGGTTCGAAGTATTCCTTGGCGGCGCCGCATTCCGGACAAACCCAATCTTCGGGAAGGTCTGCGAATGCTGTTCCGGCCGGGAATCCGTTATCGGGATCGCCTACGGCTGGATCGTAAATGTAGCCGCAAGGTACGCATGTGTATTTTTTCATTTGGGGATCTCCTGTTTTGTTTTTCAGAAACTACATGATTTTGCCGAGATTTTCCATAAAGGACATCCTGCGTTTTGCATCGTCTTCCGCCTGCTGGAACAGGGCTTCGGCTTCCTTCGGCGCGGCCTTAAGCAACTGCGTATAACGGCGTTCGCTACGGATGAACTCCTGGAAGTTGCCTGTTGGCGGCTTGCTTTCCCAGACGAAGCGCTTGCCTTCTTCGGCAGCCGGGTTGTAGCGGAAGAGCGGCCAGTAACCGCACTCCACAGCCCGTTTTTCTTCAACCTGAGTCTTCATCATGTCGATGCCGTGCGCAATACACGGAGCGTAGGCGATGACAATCGACGGTCCGTCATAGGCGGCCGCTTCCATCAGTGCTTTCTGCGTCTGCATGCGGTTGGCACCCATCGAGATCGACGCGACGTACACATAGCCGTAGCTCATGCACATAAAGCTGAGGTTCTTTTTGCCCGTCCGTTTTCCGGCTGCGGCAAACTGAGCCACGGCACCGATCGGGGTGGATTTGGACATCTGGCCGCCGGTGTTCGAATACACTTCGGTGTCGAGCACCAGAATGTTCACGTTCTTGCCGGAAGCAACCACGTGGTCGAGTCCGCCGTAGCCGATGTCGTAGGCCCATCCGTCACCGCCGAAGATCCAGACGCTCTTGTCGGCGAAGTAATCCTGCAGTTCGGTGATCTTGGTCAGCACTTCTTTCAACTCGCCCTCGGCCGTTTTGAGCGCGCCCGGGAGGAGCATCTTGACGGCGTTCTGTGTGACGACAGCGGCATCGTTAGCGGTTTTACCCGTTTCGAGTGCGTTGGTCATCGCGGCAGCGAGATCCTGATCGACACCCAGCTCAATGGCTTTAGCGGTCAGGCCGCCAAGCATCTTGCGGTTGTTATCCACCGCCAGACGCATGCCGAGACCGTACTCCGCGTTGTCTTCGAACAGGGAGTTACCCCACGCCGGACCACGGCCTTCTTTGCTCTTGCAGTACGGGATCGCCGGGAAGGTTCCGCCGTAGATGGAGGAGCAGCCCGTGGCATTCGCAACAATCATGTGCTCGCCGCAGATCTGGCTGACCAGCTTGACATAGGGAGTCTCACCGCAACCGCCGCAGGCACCGGAGAACTCAAACAGCGGCTTCTTGAACTGCATTCCCTTAAGGGTTGATTCGGCAACGCCGTCGAGGACGTTGTCCGGAAGGGCTTCGAAGTACTCAGCGTTTTTGCGTTCGCCGGCATCGCGTTCTTCATCAATCGTCTTGAATTCAAGCGCTTTCGTCTTGGCCGGGCAGGTTTCGACGCAGACGCCGCAACCGGTACAGTCTTCGATGTAAACCTGAATCTTATATTGCAGATCGCGGTCGTTCTTGGTGGTCGATTTAAGCGTGTTGAAACTTTCCGGCTTGTCCGTCAGATCTTTTGGATCCATCTGTTTGGCGCGGATAACGGCATGCGGGCAGGCCATGACGCACTGGTTACACTGGATGCAGTTTTCGCTGACCCAATGCGGGACGCGCGGAGCAATACCGCGTTTTTCGAGTGCGCTGGTACCGGTCGGCAGAACGCCGTCAAACGACATTTTGGAAACCGGAACGTCGTCGCCTTTGAGCAGGAGCACCGGCTCCATTACATCTTTAGCGAAACAGCCGGGAGCTTCGTTGATCAGGGTTGTCGGAACAAACGACTTCGTGATCGTTGCCGGAACCTTCACCTGTTCCAGTGCGGCACAGGCTTTGTCCACACAGGCCCAGTTCATCTTGATGATGTCTTCGCCCTTTTTGGCAAAGCTCTTCTTGATGGCGTTTTTGATCAACTCGATCGCTTTGTCCTGCTCCAGCACGCCGGAGAGTTTAAAGAAGGCTGTCTGCATCACCGTGTTAATGCGGCTTCCGAGACCGACATCCATCGAGATCTTCAGAGCATCAATGTTGAAGAACTTAATTTTGCGCTGAATGATGATTTCCTGCATCTCG